>NZ_JBAHYJ020000055.1:0-74448 GCF_036697665.2 Scytonema sp. PRP1
TTCCTGATAAAAATATTTTTCTGTTTATTTCTAAGCTAGATAATACTGAAAGTGAAGTAAAAGAACCCACCAGTAGTAATATTTATCAAGTAATTTTTAGCGATGTTAGCAAAAAAGAAGGGGAGCTACTGTATATTTTTTGGGCAGGACATGGTTATATTAGCGATGTTGAAAATCGTAGATTATTATACAGCGATGATAACAAAAATCTTAATTTATCTTCTTTGTTAAAATCTCTAAAGACTGATACTTTTACTGCTTTTAAGAATCAAATATTGTTTATAGATGCTTGCGCTACATATGCTAAATCCACATCTAAGATACAATATTTTGGCGAACAATTATATAAAGAAGAATATGATATAGGAAAACCGAAGAGTAATTGTGAACAGTTTACCTTACTAGCAGCTAAAGAAGGAGAGACAGCTAAATATAATACTTCTGAGACGACAGGATTATTTTCACAGGTATTGATGGAAAAGTTAGAGGAAAAGAAGAAATTGCTTCTTCCTGAAGAAATGGGAGAAGTTGCAGAAAATGTACACAAAGTATTTGCCGAAAACGAAAATTATAAAAATTTACAAACGCCCATCTATTTGTGGTACAGAGATAAAGATGGTAATGAAAAACATTTAGGATTGACTAAATCTGCACAAGCTTCTCTTTTTTTGGAAGAAAGGTGGGAAGAATTAGAATTGATTTTATCTAAAATCGATGAGCGGTACATATTATATGCTTCTTGTTATTTTGTTTTATCAGAATTTAGTAAAGATGTAAATGGTAATTATCCAGAAATTAACTCATTAAAACTAGAAGATACTAATAGAGAAGATATTTCTAAGATATTAAAGAATATCTTATTTAAAGTGATTACTAACAATAAAATACAGCCAATATTTATTAATATTAAGTTTGTATGTTATTTGGTTATGTTAATAAGTTCAGAACAAACTAAGGAAGAATTACAAAAATGGAATAAAATAACAATTAATAAACTTAATCAAATAGGTCTAGACGTAAAGAAAATAAAACAAGAAATAAATAGAAAATTAAACAATTACAAAAAACAGTATCAAAAATGTTATCCTTACTTAATTATAGTTTATAAACCAAATTTTTCTGGAAAATTCTATTTAAGCGCTGAGTTAATTTTCCAAAGAGATAATGATGAAGCTAAGTTAAAGTTTCCAATTACTGATGAAATTGAGGTAGCATTAACCAACATTCAAGATAAAATTGATGATTTTCTTATTTTTAGTTATAAAATAATTAAATTATATGGATTTGAAAACAATCAATTAATTGTTGAAATATTTTTGCCTAATAGTCAATTAGTAACATCTTCTGAAAAATCTTATGAAAAGATAGAAGTAAAAACTGATATATATAATGTCCGAAAATGGATTGGTTGCCATCATAAATTTGTATTGCGTTCTTTCGAGCGTTTACAAAATCAGGATCATACTTCACTAATAACCATCAGAAAAAAATGGGATCAGCTTAGTTATTTCAATTTAGCTGAACAAGAAATTGACAATATATTCAAATGGATTTCTTGTAAGGAAGATTGTACTTTTAAATCGAATTATGATATTTTAGGTATTAACTTACTCTCTTATTCAGGAATAAGCATAATCGATTTGTTGCAAAAGCAAATTATTAGAGAAGGATTACCCCTTTTTCTTTGGATAAGAGGTGTTTGTATTGAACAAAAACAATTAAGAAAAGAATTTGAGAAGCTATTAAATGTAAATAACTTAAATGATTTATTAATAAAAATTAAAGAAAAACGATTAGAGGCTTTTGAAAATAAAGAGCAAACAGAATATTCTTTAGGATATCATTTAGGGTTTTTATGTGACAATCCTTATCGCTTGCCTTCCGGTTACAGTACTATTGGTAATGATGTTATAGATTTGGGATTTTAACTCAAATTTAATTAATAAATATAAGTAATTATAAGGAGAAAATTTGTGTCTGGTTGGTATTTATTTGATGGTAAAGATCAGCGAAAAGAAGTATTAACAAAAGAGAAAACTAAGGAATTGCGAGAAAAGATTAAAAAAATAGATGCTCCTCCTTGGCGACAGTTTGGGAAAGAACAGGATTTGACTGAAGAAGCAGATAATAAACGCTTTGAGTCCTTAATTAAATTAGCTAAAAACAAAGAAAGAGAAATCAAAAAAGGAAAAAATTTTCGACTTTCTGACTCTCCGCCAGCAACTGAAGTAAGAGATGCTGTTAATGCAGCTATTTATTTGAGAAGACCTTTATTAATAACCGGAAATCCCGGTTCAGGAAAAACATCTCTAGCTTATGCGATCGCCTATGAATTAAACTTAGGTCCAGTGTTATCTTGGTCGATTACAGCACGGTCAACTTTACAGGAAGGATTATATCGCTATGATGCGATCGCCCGGTTACAAGATGCTAATAAAAATAACAGTGATGAACAGCCTATCGGACAATATATTAAATTAGGAGCATTGGGAACAGCATTTTTACCTTCTTATTTACCGAGAGTATTATTGATTGATGAAATTGATAAAAGTGATATCAATTTGCCTAATGATTTATTAAACTTATTTGAAGAGGGACAGTTTGAAATTCCTGAATTGGTGAGACGTTCAAAAAAGAAGATAAGCCAGGAAACAGATAATTTAGAAACAGATAATTTAGAAACAGATAATTTAGAAACAGAGAATTTGTTTGAAGTCCAAACCCAAGATGAGGGTATTGATGTGGTCATCAAAGGAGGACGAGTTAGGTGTTACGCTTTCCCCATTATTGTGATGACTAGTAATGGAGAACGGGATTTTCCCCAAGCTTTTAAACGGCGGTGTTTGCGAGTAAGAATGCCCGACCCTACAAAAGACGAACTTGAAGCTATTATTAAAGCCCATTTTGGAGAAAAATTGTTTAACGATAAAGCACAAGAAATTAATGATTTGATGGAAAAATTTATACCCAAAGAAGGTGAAGGAATGGATAAAGCAACAGATCAGTTATTAAATGCTATTCATATCTTTACCCAGAAAGATAGTCCTCGAAAACCAGAAGAAAAAGAAGCAATTCGCAAATTATTAATGAAACCACTGACTGAAAGTGAATGAGCATCAAAAATAATGCCAACATCATAAACTCAACAAAAGGCTAAAATTGAGTAATGACTGATGACAGATTACCAAACAATCAACTGAAACAATTGATTTCTCGTTTAAGTGACAATTATGACTTAACGGGAGAGGATATTGCTGATGTTTTGTGGTTAGCCTTAAAACAGAGACAATTTTTAGTCAAAGAAGAAGAAAGACATCCTTCTTCCAAAACTGATATTAATCAACTGAATCAAGAAAAACCAAATAATATTCCAAAAAACAAGAATCCAAATCATATTTCCCCACCAGAGTTAAGCCCAGCACCACCGAAAGAAGAACCATCAGTCAATATTCACCCCACTAAAGCAATAGATGAGGATAAAACCGCTTCATCTTTGAGTGAAAAAACTCTACCTCTCAGACATCCTGATCCCCCTTCATTACCAAAACAATTAGAATTTGCTAAAGCATTTCGTCCTTTAATGCGTAAGGTCGATTCTGGAAGAAGAATCCAATTAGATGAACTAGAAACAGTTAAACGCACTGCTGAAGAAGGAATTTTTATTCCTATCCTTAAAAGTGAACCAGAACCTTGGTTAGATTTAGCTTTAGTAATAGATGAAAACTCATCAATGGTGATTTGGCGGAACACAATTCAAGAGTTAAAACAACTTTTTGAACATTATGGAATTTTTCGAGAAGTGCGAATTTGGGGATTAACCAAAGATGAGCAAGGAAAAATTCAAATTAGGGCGAAAATCGGTAGACAAGAACGCTTCAAAAATCCTCAAGAATTAATAGATCCTACCCATCGCCGTTTGATTTTGATTGTAAGCGATTGTGTAGCTCAAATTTGGTTTGATGGCACAATTCTTTCCACATTACAAGGTTGGACAAAACATCAACCGATGGCGATTATTCAACTGTTACCTGATTGGATGTGGTTGAGAACCGGATTGCGTATAGGAGCTTCTGTTGAGTTAGTCAATTTCATTCCGGGGGTAGCTAATCGAAACTTACGCATCCATGAACTACTGTTGTGGAAAGACATTGATTTAGAGCAAGGGACAAAAATACCTGTTTTTACTCTGAACCCAGAAATTGCTAGTCTTTGGAGTGGTTTTGTTGCAGGAATACGTGACAAGGTCATGCCTGGGTTTGTATTGCCATCTGACTCGGAATTTACTCCACCACCACAATCACTTCAAACTCAGGTGAGTCAATTAAATCCAGAGCAACGGGTTGATCGTTTTCGTAAAATTAGTTCTCCTTTGGGGCGCAAATTAGCAGGTTTATTAATGGCTGCTCCTGTCATTACTTTACCTGTGGTTCGCTTAATTCAAAAAACTTTATTGCCTGAATCTCTACCTGTTCATGTTGCAGAGGTATTTTTAGGAGGATTGCTCAAACCTTTAACAGAGATTACCGCAGATGTTAACGCCGATGGAGTCTTGTTTGATGTCATGCAGGATGAAATTCGGACAATTTTCTTAGAAGATGCTCCCTATAGGGATTCTCAATCTATATTTGAAATTCTATCGGATTATATAGAAAAAAATATAGGGAAGTCTTTGAAAGAATGTGTTGCTTTGTTAAAGGAAACATCAACAGGGGAAGATGGACAACAAGAAAACTTAGAAAAAGCTTATGCTCGAATTTCTTTAAAAATCCTCAAGCAGTTTGGGGGAAGTTATGCTGAGTTTGCTGAAAAATTAGAAACATCTGCTCCTGTAAAAGAACCAATTTCTCCTACATCAGAAGATGATTATCCTCAACTTGAAGAATTGACATTTGAACTAGCAACTATCTCTATCGAACCCGAGATAAAAACATCTACGGATATTGAGCTAGAACCTTTTGAGTTTGAAGTTGCATTGATAGAGATTAATCAATCTGCTCAAATCAGTACAGATAGTCCTCTCGAAATGGTGAACGAGGAGATTTTGACTAAAACAGGAAAACATCTCAACGATGCTGAGCAGTTAGTACTACAGGGAACATTAGCCAATCAAACCTACGAGCAAATTGCAGCGTCAGCAGACTACTCTGTGCCTGACCTAAAGAATGTTGGTATTAAGCTATGGAAAGTTTTATCAGAAGTGTTTGGTGAAAAAGTTACCAAAAGAAATCTACAAAGTGTACTCGGACAGTGGGCTGCTAGTCGTCATCTAACCATTCATCGTCATCGCCAGCAAGGGCAATGCTTTATTGAGGACTTAGGAAATGCCGTTCAGCTAGAGATGGTAGCCATCCCTGAAGGCAGTTTTCTAATGGGTTCGCCAGAGGATGAACTTGAACGCTCAAGCAGTGAAAGCCCTCAGCATACAGTAACAATTAGCCCTTTCTACATGGGCAAGTACCCCGTAACGCAAGCACAGTGGCAAGCAGTAGCTGCTCTGCCACAAGTTAACCGCGAACTCAAAAGAGATCCATCTTACTTTAAAGGTGCAAATCGCCCTGTTGAAAACGTTTCCTGGTACGATGCGGTTGAGTTTTGCTTACGCCTGTCTCAACACACTGGCAAATCCTATCGTTTATCAAGTGAAGCCGAATGGGAATATGCGTGTAGAGCCGGAACAACAACTCCTTTCCATTTTGGTGAAACAATGACATCGGAACTAGCTAACTATAATGCTGAGTACACTTACGGTGCTGGTGTAAAGGGAAGATCTAGAGGAAAAACAACAGAGGTAGGCAGCTTTGGTGTAGCTAACGCCTTTGGTCTATACGATATGCATGGAAACGTATGGGAATGGTGTCTTGATGATTGGCACGATAATTATGAAGGTGCGCCAAAAGATGGCAGTGCTTGGTTTGAAAACGATAACGATAACCTTTCTCAAAAACAAGGAAGAGCCGTACTGCGGGGCGGTTCCTGGCCCGACGTTCCTAACTTCTGCCGTTCCGCGTTTCGCTACTACTACGGCTCTTGGGCGGGGCGCGACCACATCCTCTACAATATTGGTTTTCGTGTTGTCTGCGCGTTCGGGAGGATTCTTCAGTAGCCCTTTATACTTTAGCCCTTTTACCCTCTACACTTCTTTTTTTTGCCCTTTTTTAGCGTAGCGGAGCGGAGCGATCTAATTTTTTCAGGGTTGCCTGCATGATATTTAGGAATAAAGTGCATTTATATACAAATCTTAGAAAAAGTAAGCAGGTAAAAAGAAATGGCAAAAATAGTCATTAATCGTACCCAACAGACAGCGCAATATTACAAAGAAGACTTAGGCAATAAAGTTGAACTAGAGATGATGCTGATTCCTGCTGGCAGTTTTATGATGGGTTCACCAGAAGATGAACTAGAACGTAGTAACTCAGAAAGTCCTCAGCATTTAGTAAACATTAAGCAATTTTGCATGGGTAGATACCCCGTCACTCAAGCACAGTGGAAAGCAGTAGCAGCACTACCCCAAGTCAACAAAGAGCTAGAAACAGATCCATCGCATTTCAAAGGAGATAATCGACCAGTAGAGTGTGTTTCCTGGTACGATGCAGTGGAATTTTGCGATCGCCTTGCTGCCCATACAAAAAGACAGTATCGCCTCCCCAGTGAAGCGGAATGGGAATATGCCTGTCGCGCGGGAACTACGACTCCATTCCACTTTGGTGAGACAATTACAACCGATTTAGCCAATTATCGAGGTACAGATAACGAACAATATAAATGGTCAGGTTCTTATGGTCGAGGTTCAAAAGGAATTTATCGAGAAGAAACTACCGTTGTGGGCAGTTTTGGAGTAGCTAACGCCTTTGGACTTTGCGATATGCACGGAAACGTATTGGAATGGTGTCTCGATGATTGGCACGATAACTATGAAGGTGCACCTACAGACGGTAGCCCTTGGTTTGATAATAAGAATGATAACCTTTTTCAAAGACAAGGAAGGGTGGTACTGCGGGGCGGTTCCTGGATCCACGATCCTAGGAACTGCCGTTCCGCGTTTCGCAGCAACTACAATTGGGCGGAGCGCGACGACTTCTACTACGTTATTGGTTTTCGTGTTGTCTGCGCGTTCGGGAGGGACTCATAAGTAGCCCTTTATACTCTAGTGCTTTTGCACTTTACACTTGTTCTTTTTTTCTCTTTTTTTGTCGCCTCATGGCGACTCGAATTTTTTGACAGAAATATTAAGATTGATGAAATTCAATGAAAGAATTATCAGTCATCCAAAAGACCTATGATTGTATTAAATGGTACGTGCCAATTATCGAAAGATTGCCAAAAATTCATAAGTTCACTTTAGGAGACAGGATAATCAATCAACTGTATGATTTATTAGAAGGTTTGATTAAAGCTAAGTATGCCAAAAATAAACTTCCTCAACTAGAATCTCTCAATACTCAACTGGATATTTTACGTTATCAAACACGAATGCTCCTAGACTTCAATAAAATGTCAGTGGAACGATACGAATATGCTATCAAGTTAATAGATGAAATAGGGATAGAACTAGGTGGATGGATTAAAAAACAAAGAGACAGAGAACAGTAAGTTTATGTAAATAAAATAGAATGAAGCGTTACGGTAATCTTTACCCCGAAATTATTAATTTTGAAAATGTACTCCTAGCATCGCGTCAGGCGCAAAAAGGGAAGCGATTTCGAGATAATGTTTTAGATTTTAATTATCATCTAGAGACTGAATTAATTAGATTACAGCAACAGTTAACTGATAAAACTTATCAGCCAGGAGCTTACCGGACTTTTCACCTGACAAACCCTAAAAGTCGCCTCATTTCAGCCGCACCCTATCGGGATAGAGTTGTTCATCATGCTCTCTGTAATATCATCGTACCAATTTTTGAAAAAACTTTTATTCACGACAGTTACGCTAATCGACTTGGTTTTGGAACACATCGAGCTTTGAGGAAATTTACTCACTTTGCTCGCAACAGCCGTTATGTGCTTCAGTGTGATATCAAAAAGTATTTTCCTAGCATTGACCACATAATTTTAAAAGAATTCATACGCCGTAAAATCAAATGCCCAGACACGCTCTGGTTAATTAATAGTATCATCGACAACAGCAATGAGCAAGAAACAGTAGTTGATTATTTTTATGGGGATGATTTACTTACTCCTGTGACTCGTAGGAAAGGTTTACCAATTGGAAATTTAACTAGCCAGTTTTTTGCCAATATTTATTTAAATGGCTTTGACCATTTTGTGAAAGAACAGCTTTAGTCAGTTATCAGTTACCAGTTATCAGTTATCAGTCTATGGATTGTTGGTTAATTTTTGTTTTTTTGAGGATTGAGAACAGAATTTTTCCGATTTCATCTGCATCCTGATAAATGCTATCAAAGGCTTTCTGCTCAATGTACCCTGTATCTTTTAACAAAGAAAGCCAATATTTCGTTTCCAAGCATTCTTTATAAGCAATAGAAATTTTGGCGGAAAAATCTGCTTGAGATATTGCTCCATTAGCTTCAGCAATATTAGCTCCGATTGATGTTCCGCTTCTCATTAATTGCTTTGATAGAATATATTCTTTCTTCTTTTCGGAAAGATATTTGTAGGCGTTTACAATCCGAATAGCAAATTTATACGCCTTCTCATAAACTAAACTGTTCATAACTGACTGATAACTGATAACTGGTAACTGATAACTGAATCAGCTTGGTAGGCATTAGCCGAACAGTTGCTCAACTCTATAAACAAATTAATTTATGGGATATATTCTTGTAGCTCTTAATAATTTCCCTTCCTTTCTTAAATATTTCAAAGCGTCAATATTTTTCCTCAAAGCATGATCTACAACACTATGAGCCACACTGGTATACGTAGAAGCATCCCACTCGGTTAAATACTGCTCAATCTCAGTAATTTCTGCCTCACTGTATTTTGCACACGAACTTAGGCATCCAATTATTAATATAGTAATTTCCTAGCTTCTGGCAAGATTGAAATTACTTTATTGGCATAGGCTTTATCCGGGCAATATCCACAACCAACGATAAATTTTAAATAATCTTCTGGACTAGAATATTGCTCCCATCCCTGGTATGGTTTCCTGCCAATAAATAACCAATATCCCTTTACTGCATCTTCTAGAGTTTGAAATTTGCAATAACTATCAATTCCGTCATGGGCTTTATAGGAAACATTTTGAGCAATTTCGCTCATTTCCCTCCGCCATTTCAAACCATAGGGGTTGTTGTGCTCTAAAAATAATTCAGAAGTTCCCCTGCCTGATTCTAAAATTGCTTGCGCTAATTGTGCTGGCTTCAATTGCGGATAGGCTATATTAGCAGCTTTAAGCACATCTATAAATTCCTGCCACTTAGCCGCGCGATCTGGACTTTTGGCAGGAGTTGCGACACATTGCCCAGTTAATCCCTTAACAATAGCCGCTGCCATCGTGTCAGCATTTAATAAATTCATATCCGTTGCGGAATCTACAAAGCAGCACTCTACAAGAATCGCTGGCATACATGTATTTTTCAAAACATACAGATGAGATCCATCTTTTACCCCACGGTTGAAAAATCCCAGAGAGCAGATTTCGTTTATTACATTCTTAGCTAAAGTCTTCCCGCTGTTGCTCATTGCATAGACTTCAGTCCCGTAAGCTTTGCAATTAAAGGCATTGAAATGAATACTGACGAAAACATCCACATTCTCGCTGTTGGCGATTTGGCAACGTTGCCTTAACGAATCACCGACGCTGCTAGCTTTTGTAGGAGTACAATTAACAACCTCATGCCCTAGCGATCTCAAGCCAGCCATAACTCGACTACCTACAGCTAGAGTCAATACATCTTCTTGCTTAATTCCAACAGCCCCAGTATCCGGGGTTGCGTTGTGTCCGCAATCAATTCCATATTTCATCTTTTTTACTTAATTAATTTTATTAAAATCGTGTTTTCTTAAACTTCAGTTAGCCAAACTTCCGCTGTTTCAGTTTCACATAAGATTGCGTATCTTGCCCACCTTTAGCGTTGTATGCCCTGATGATAAACTTAGGTCTAACACCCCTGGTACCGATGACATCACCTTTGAGCAAAGTGCAACTTTCGTTGATTCGGGTAGCACCATAGAGGCAGACACCGAACAGAGCGCGATCGCGTCCTTGTATTATTTACACAAGTACTAAGAGTTAATGAACAAGGTGATGACAAGTAGCGACATTTAGTGCAAAAGTTACTTTTATCAGATCACCGTATTTTCTGATAAACACAATTGCTTTGTAGGCGATCGCCCATATTTTAATTCAACAAATTTATAATTCTGGCACCTGTAAGTTACGTTTATTACCTGCGTAATGCTTGTAAATAATTTCTGGAGAGTTACCAACCCACCTTCCTACATCCTTCGCATCAATATCAGCTTCCAAGCAAAGAGTAATAAAAGTGTGCCTGCATTGGTAAGGTTTGCGATATTCGCTGACTACACCCTGTTTTACAAGTTGAGTTACGATTCCATCTATATGTGTTCCACGCTGATTTTTGTAACCTTTCCAAGCATGATTGAGAAAATCTCCAAAGTCTACTATGCCGCCTTTCTTGCTTCTAAAGATAAAATCATCCGGGTTACAGTTCTCAGGTTTGATAGAGTCTAAAATTTCACGTTGCTGATTATTAATCGGAAAACGTCTTTGGCTTTGGGTTTTTAATCCATCTTTGAGGGCTAACCCTTTAGTACTGATGGTAATTGCTTGCTCAAAGGTAATGTATTTATCACTGATATGCTTCCATTGTAGAGCGATCGCTTCTGATGGTCTGCACCCAGTAAAAAATAATAATTTTACTAAAGGAGCATAGTAGCTGTAGAGTTTGCTCTCCTCAAATGCTTGAATTATGTTATCCCGTTCTTCCTTCGTAAAGGGATTAATTTCATATTCTGTTGATTCTGACTTCGGAAGAAGAATGTCTTTTGCCATACTTTGAAAGGGATTGGATTCAATTAGCTGACTTTTAAGTGCCCAATCACAGCAAGCATTTATATTTGTCAAAGTACGTTTGGCGGCATTAGCACTGAGATTTGCAAGTAAATAGTCTCGAATTGCGATCGCATCATCTAAAGTTTTAGTTGGTAACTTAGCAATGTGATTGCGATACTTGCGGTAGTCAACCGCATAAGTAGAAGGACTAACCTGTGGTTTTTTAAACTCAGTGTATTTTTCCCATAATTCTCCCAAGTCTGGTTGGGGGCTACGTGAAGGTGTAATTGGGGTAATTGGGGTAACGGTGCTTAATGACGCTGCTGGTTTGTACTTAACTAAACTGGCATCAAACTCTCCATAGTCAATATCCCTCTGGATTTTTGTCGCCAAAGCCGATGCTTGATGTCTTCCAAAAGGTGTATCGTCGTGCCTTGTTGAAACATAGAAACGTTTGGTTTTTAGCTCTCCAGTGGGCGTAATAATAGGATGAGAAAAAACTAATTGGAGACTGCCGTTAGAGTTCTTTATCTGCACCGAACCCCGACTGGCAATACTTTGAGATTTTTTAGGCTCCATAAGCTTAATTAACTGGGGTAAACATTTTTACTTTTCCACTTTACCCCAGTTTTACCCCAGAAATGTGTATTGGGGTAAACACCTTTACCTTACATATCTACCCCAGTTTTACCCCAGTTGTTTCCCCAAACTACCCAAAATTACCCCAAAAATATTGGAAGGCTCTGGAAACAAGCCCTACAACTACCATTAAAAAAGGGCTTCAAAGCCCTGTAATGCTTATATTTCTTTGAAGGCGGCACCCGGATTTGAACCGGGGGTGGAGGTTTTGCAGACCTCTGCCTTACCACTTGGCTATGCCGCCAGTTATGCGCTTGCGCGGTCACACAACTGAATATTTCCTGAAATATAGCTTATAACTAGCTCGATTTACAGGCGTGTTTCTCATTGTACGCAAAAAGTAGACTGATTACAACCATGTGGAATGTCGGATTTGTTGGGTAAAGCGTAAAACAGTGAACAGTACCAGCCGCAAGTACCAGCCGCAGTGAGGCTTTCTCGGGCTGGTGTGGTTGTACTGACACCAACGCTTTCTGTGCTCTTGGTGTGGTGTTTCCCCCGGAGGATGAAACTGATAACTGATAACTGATAAGAGACTTCCAAATAAAAAAATATCCAACTTTTTCTTGTGGGATGGGCATCTTGCCCGTCCTATAAACTGGGCGGGCGGGGACGCCCAACGCCAGTCGCCTAGGTCGGGAAACCCTCCTGCAGCGCGGGCTCCCCCACAAGACGGATAATTTATTTCTTGGAAATCCCTTAGGGCGCACTTTAATTCTGAATGTAAAACCTCAACTGTCGTACGCCTAACCCACCCTACATAATGGATAATTTATTTTTTGGTACTCGCTTAGGACTCTGGAACTCAGGATTCAGGACTTAGTTTGACTTCATCTGCAAAACTAGCCCACCGGACAAAGTAAAATGGCCCAGCGACTGACCCCCAGATATGCTCATCGGTTTCCGGATCGCGTCCGCGATCGCGACTGATAAATTTGTCTTCATCAATCTCAAAGTCGCTATCGAGGTAGGTCTTTTGCCCTTTGCGAACCACAATGCAGCCTTTACCTGGTTCTACCGTGCCTTTAAAGTTGTGACCCGTCCACTCTACAATCATATTGCAGCCTGGTAGTTTTTCCAGATCATCAGCAGTTAGGGTTTTGAGGCGTTCAAGGTTACGGGATGCACCGTAAAACTTTTTTTCTTCCTTAACACTGTAGTTCTCGATTTCAATGTGCTTTCCTGTGTTCACCAGCTTCAGTACCCTTAAGCGATAAGGATCATTAAGCGAATAGTCATAAGCTTGTTCAACAAAAAAACCTACCCCAGATAAAACTTCTAAGGGGAGAGGACGCATACAAACGCGAATGTGAGCAAAAAAAGGCGGGTTTTCAAAAGCTTGTTCTTGATTGCTGAAATCTGCTGCCATCCAGCGGGCTAATGTTGCTATATCCGTAGAATTAGTCATTCTATCAAACTTAGATTCTGAATTTTGGATTTGGTCAACAAAGCTACCAGGTATAAAAACTTTACCAGTATGTAGCCGGACAAAAGATAAATTGTATTATGGAATATTTTATAGCTTGTGGTTGTTCTTAGGAGAATTTTTTGCTGAGTCTCGTCAGATAGGTAATAGGTTTGTAGTTGCGCTACCGCGCAACAGTTGAGCAAGTTAGTAATGCAACAAAAAGGTAAAATGTCCATGCTACGGCGCTTAAGTGTTACCATGACAGCCACTGCTACATTGTGTCTCCTTTGCAGTTCGCCGACACTAGCAGCGAGCAAAAAGCCTACACAGCCAGATAAATTCCCTCCTAATCCACTGGAGCTCACCACACCCGATCCACTGTTACCACGTTCGCCAAAAGATAAACAGCCGCTAACCCCGCAAGAGCGTCAAAATTTGGAGCCTGCGCTGGATCAGCTCAATCAACAAGCTGCTGCTACACTGCAAGCAGGGGATAGGATAACAGCGTTTGATATCTGGAACCGGGAACTGCGCTTACGCCGTTATTTAGGTCCATTGGCAGAGGTACAAGCACTCTCGCGGGTGGGTGAAATCGCTTGGAGAGAAAACGAGCGCCAAGAAGTGCAATATATCACACAGCGGTTGCAAGTCATCCAAAAACAGGCTCAATCCCAAAAAACTACAGCAGATTTACAACTTTTGCAAGCGTTAGGTCAAGCTTACCAAGGAGTGCGATCGCCTAAAGAAGCACTGCAAGTTTACGACCAAGTTTTGGTAGGAGTGCGACAGCAAAAAGATACCACAGCAGAAGTAAACATCCTGAAGATTATTGGAGAATTGCATCTCAATTGGTTTGATTACGCATCAGCAGCGGCTACTTATGAGCAATTGCTAACTTTCGCTTCCTCTAGAGGCGATCGCGCTAACGAAACAGCATATTTACAACAACTCGCTTACATTTACAAACAAGCAAACCAACCAGAAAAATCAGTAAAGATACGTAATAAACTAGCAGAAGTTTATCAGCAAGAAAACAACCAGATCCAGTTAGTAGCATTAAAGCAGGCTATTGGCTCAGATTATGAAGCTTTAGCACGGGAAAATCCCAGCTTACTGCAAGAAGCCTTCAAGAACTATGAAGAAGCTTATACCACAGCTTGGCAATCAGAGCAATTTGTCCGTGCTGGGGAGATTTTGCAAAAATTAATTGCACTGTACCGTTCTCAAGGACAAGTAGAGGAGGCTTTGCAAGCAAGCCAAATCCTCTTGCAAGCACAGGAGCGATCTGCCAACTTTTACGGTTTAATGAATGCTTATGACCAAATTGGGCAACTTCATTTGCAACGCAAAGACTATCCCCAAGCACGAACAGCTTTTCAAAAAGGGCTGGAGATAGCGCAACAGTTGAACTATGACGAAGTATACTTCACCCAGCAAATTCAAAAAACGTCTGGGCGAAGTTCCCAATAGAGAGGATAAGGGAGGGAATGAGTGAGTGATATCATGTTCGGATAATTAGTTATGATTCCCACGTTGACTGCACCCCACCCCGCCAAAGCTGCGCTTAGGCTCCCCTCCCCGCTTGCGGGGAGGGGATAAAGGGGTGGGGTTATTCAGGAATGATAAGTAATCAACCAAGCCTGATATGAGGGAGTGAGTGAGTGAGTGAGTGAGGGAAAATTCTCCTTCCATCCCTCTTTCCCTCCCTCCTTTTTCTTCCTCCCCTGCTTCCATTGCTCAAACAGGCATTGCTTCCAAATTTTTGGATGCTCGAACAACCTCGTAAAGTTTATCTTCAAACTTTTCCGTACATACTGACCAATCAAATTCAAGTATCGAGAGGCGAGCCTGTAGAGACATTTCTTCTTTGAGATCAGGATTTTCCAGAATTGAAATCACCTTCTGAGCGAGATCAGCTGGGTTGTTAGGTTCAGCTAAAAAGCCACTGATACCAGGTAAAACCTGCTCTGGGTTTCCCCCAGCACAAGCTGCTACAACAGGAGTTCCAGATGCTAGGGCTTCGGTATTGGTTGTACAGAAGTTTTCGGTAACCGAGGCGTTCACAAAGACATCTGCACGAGCGTACCAACCCAAAAGTTCTGTTCCGTGGGACTCACCCCACACAGTCACACCGGATTTAAACTCTTCAGCACGGCTACGGATTTCTTGATCTTGGGGACCACTGCCAATGATAACTAAATGGACGTCAGGAATTTTGGCAGCGATGAGCGAATATGCCTCTAGGAGTTGGCTGACATTCTTTTCTGCGGTAATGCGTCCGACAAAAAGGACGGTTGGTCTGTGGTCGTTGGGAATAGGATTATAACAGATGTTTGCAGGATTAAATTTTTGACAATCAATTCCTTGAAAGGGCAGATATTCGCTGCGTTGGGATTTCATCTGTTGATACTTAGCAAGCTGTTCTCGGGAAGGAAAGAGATTGACATCATAAAGTTGGCTGAACTGCTTAATCAAAGAGGGAATGATGGGACGAATAAGGTTGAAAAAGTGATTTCCTAAGTAATATTGGATATAGGCAACGATATCAGTATGGAAGAGTGATATTGTTGGAGTGCCTGTTCGTTTTGCGTATTCAACGCCAATCGGGCGACCGTAACCTTGCAAATAAAGCGAGTAAAATCCTCTCATTTGCGCTGCTTCTTCAACCACTATAATGTCGGGCTGGAACTTTTCGAGTAACTTAGTATCGCTCCAATGCCGATAGTGCAATGGTTGAGGAAGAGACTTATAAAATATCAGTGGCTGTGTTGGGAATGCATAGTCGGAAAAATTGGGGAAAAGCTTTAACTCATCCAGCCCTGGCATGGGTCGATTGCTAACACGTTTGGGGTACTGGTCGTTGATTTCAGGGTGAATCAGAAAAACTTCATGCCCCTGCTGTAACAACCAGCGAACCCGTTGGTGTACTGCTACGGAGACCCCTGCTAAGAATGGAGCATACAAGCTTGTAAAAATTGCAATGCGAAGAGGTTGCTTGTTCATAATTTCTGTGCAGTATTGTCTATTTTCCTGAACTAAAAATTGGTGTCCTTAAACAAAAGCACACCTGTTAGCACTGATACAGTTGAATTTAGGATTTACGCATTGCAAGAGATTCTTAATTAAGCAGGATATGTTTTCTGTCCTTACTAACCCCACTGATGTTGTCTGAAAGCTGCAGCCTCATGAATGACTCTGGATATATGCTTTCCAACCCTTGAAATAACTACTAAATTACAATTTCTGTTATCCAGGTTACTGATTTCAATTGATTTTTCGTTGGTTTGATTTATTGCTATTTTATATTTTATGGTAAATGGCAACTGACTAATCTGCAACTAAATTATCAAAGTCCAAGATTTTTCAAAATTTTTAATTCATGTTTTCTAACATAGATAAAATCAATTAGCAAAACTCTCAAAAAAGTTTGAGATGTACAAAATATTTTTTCAATTGAGCTAAATTAGTAATTAATTTATTGAGAAAACAGTGATTATTGATAGTATCAAAGACTCTGTGCCACGTTTTAAGAAGTGCATATCTGAGAGTCTTTAATTTTTGTGTTTTTCATTGGTAACAAGTTTACTACAGTTAGGTAAAAAATTGCTTTTTACCAAAATTTTGTTCTGACCTAAAACTAGACCCATTTTTTAGGCAATAAGTAAAATACAGGCGGCTGATTATGGAAACCATAGCAGGTAAGACAGTGGTCTTAACCGGTGCATCAGGTGGCATTGGAGTATTTATTGCGCGTGCTTTGGCAAGAGAACAGGCAACTGTAGTCGGAGTTTCTCGTTCCAAGGAAAGTTTAGAGCAAATATGTGCTGAGGTTGAAGTTGCTGGTGGGAGAGGCATAAGTATTCCATTTGACATTAGCAAATTGGAAGATTTACCAGTTTTAGTGCAGCGAATTCATGAACTTGCAGGTCCAATTGATATCTTGATTAACAATGCTGCTATAGAAAAATATCGACCTTTCCAAAATTACACTTTAGAGGATATTCAATCGATATTGACGACCAATTTACTGGCACCAATGGAATTATCTCGTTTGATACTATCAAACATGGTAAACCGCAATAGTGGTCACATCGTGAATATTTCATCTGGTTCTGGTAAAAAGGGAGCGCCTTACAACAGCATTTACTCAGCGAGTAAAGCGGGTATGATTATGTGGACAGATGCAATGCGGCAGGAATTAGCTAATAGCAATGTAGGAGTTTCTGTGGTCTGTCCTGGGTATACTTCAGCAGGAATGTTTCTCAAGTTTGGCTTATCTGCACCAAGTTTAGCACGTGTTCACAGACCAAGTGATGTGGCGATCGCCGTCATCAATGCGATCAAGAAAAACCAGGCAGAAGTGATACTCGATGGAATTTTAACAAAGCTGCTGTTTTCTGAAATCCAACTTTTTCCCAAGTTTGGAGATGCAGTTTATCGCTGGATTGGTTTGACCAAACTGAATCGAATTTGTGCAGAAAATCAAATGCGTGACGAAAATTCTGCACAAAACTAAGTTATCTCATTTCTCTACTTACAAAAAAACAAAGCAAGCATGGCTGAGGCTCATTACGATGTCATCATTATTGGCACAGGTGCTGGTGGTGGAACTTTAGCTAATTTATTGGCACCCAGTGGAAAGAAAATTTTAGTCTTAGAACGAGGAAGTTTCTTACCCAAAGAAAAAGCCAATTGGGATTCGGAGCAAGTTCATAAAAAAGAACGCTACCTAAATTCTGAGGTTTGGTACAAAAAAGACGGCAAACCATTGCGTCCACTCACACACTATTATGTTGGCGGGAACACCAAATTTTATGGCGGTGCTTTATTCAGATTTCGCGAGCAGGACTTTGAAAAAATCATTCATAAAGGTGGCATTTCTCCTGAATGGCCATTGAAATATCGGGATTTTGCCCCCTACTACGCTAAGGCTGAAAGACTGTACGAAGTACATGGAAAGCGTGGTTTAGACCCTACTGAACCCCCAAGCAGTGAAGACTATCCGTTTCCACCAGTTAGCCACGAACCCTACATTCAAGAAATCCACTATGCCCTAAAGGATAAAGGCTGCCATCCATTTTATCAACCGCTTGCTATCAAGCTAAATGAAGTCAATCGTTTTTTGAGTGCTTGTATTCGTTGTGATACTTGCGACAGCTTCCCGTGTTTTCTTAATGCCAAAGCTGACGCCGACATTAACGGTGTACGTCCAGCACTTGTCTATTCTAATTTAACTTTAATGACCAATGCAAAAGTTGTGCGTTTGCATACGAGTGCATCTGGTCGCGAAGTGACTGGAGTTGAAGCAGAAATTGCAGGTCAGCGTCATATCTTTTCTGGGGATATTGTTGTTGTTGCTTGTGGCGCAGTCAACTCAGCAGTCTTGTTACTGAAATCAGCCAATGACCAACACCCAAATGGATTAGCCAATAGTTCTCATCTTGTAGGGCGCAATTACATGGCGCATAAATTTGCAGTGGTTATGGCTTTGACTGCAAAACAAAATCCAACAATTTTTCAAAAGACACTTGCTATCAATGATTTTTATTGGGGAGAGAAAGATTTTCCTTACCCAATGGGAAGTGTACAATTACTAGGCAATCTTAACAAAGATAAAATTGCGGCTAACGGGCCACCTTTTATGCCTCGTATATTATCTGAGGCGGTGGCGAACCATTCTGTTGTTTGGATGCTCATCACTGAAGACTTACCAGACCCCAACAATCGCGTGCGTCTGCAGGAAGATAAAATCTTTCTCGACTATACAAATAACAATGAAGAAGCATTTCATCGCTTCATAAAGCGCTGGAATCAAGCTTTGAAATCAATTGAGAATCGTCAGCGAGATGGGGCATTTTCACTATATACTAACCTAAAAATGTCCTTGAGAGAAGTTCCACATCAGTGTGGGACTTGCCGTTTTGGTGAAGACCCCAAAACTTCCGTACTTGACCTCAATTGCCGCACACACGATGTTGATAATCTTTATGTTGTTGATGGTAGCTTTTTCCCCTCCAGTACTGCTTTGAATCCATCACTAACGATTATGGCAAATGCTTTGCGTGTGGGAGAGCATCTGCTGGAAAGACTAGGATGTCATCTGAAATCCGGTTACTCAGATCTTGCACTCATTGAGGTTTAAAGATGTTTGGAACCACAGATGGACACAGATGGACACAGATAAATTATCAGTGTTTATCGGTATACCCTCCGGGTAGACGCCGGAGGCGTCTACATCTGTGATTTTATTTTCATAATATTGACTTTTGCACTCTTGTTTATTGACTGTATTTGTACCTCACCCCAGCAGCGCCACTCCTGTGCGAATTTCGGAGAGGGGAAAGGGTGAGGTTTCCTCTAACTACCAACTATATAGAAACCTTACGATCGCCAGGTTGATCTAATAACTCATAAGGGCGGTATTTGACTAAACGAACGCCCCAAGGACCTTTGATTTGATAACTAACGCCGCGCCAGTTGACTCTTCGCATCCCCAGGGATAATACCATCGCTATCCCATAAACCCACTGTGTCAAGGGAATTGCTATGAGCATTTTCACGACTGTTCGTGGTGACAATTTTGTCGTCGGTTCACCATGTTTGCGAATGATTTGCTGTACCCCTTGCTCTAATGCCAGCATCATAAAGAGTAATCCCAGCGTATATATGCTAAAGTAGCCAAACGACAAAGCCGCAACATTCCATTCTCCGGTCAACAATGCCGCTAGAAACAACACTATGACGAGAGTCGGTATCAGTATGCTTGAAATAGCATCACTCACTACAGCCAACCACAAAGGGTGATAAAGTCGAGCACTGAGTAGTTGGCGCATTAGCGAGTATTTTAAGTTAGGTAATTCGCATTCTTCGCGATTGAGCATTATTAGAGAAGGGACAAACTTAACCTGCATCCCATGTTTTTGCAAAACCTTGCAGATCATGGTGTCTTCGTTGAAGGCTTGCCCCCACTTATCTAGCAGTCCTGTTTGGCGAAGTAGTTCTGTTTTCACCGCCAAACTCCCACCCCAAGGAATCCGGAACAGATACATTTGCACCACTGTAGAGACGTTGCCTATGTACCGCACTAAAGACCCCCAATATCTACCTGTGGGGAGATACCAACGGTTACCTGTTGTCGCCCCGACTTTGGGATGTGCCAGAGGGCTGACTAATACAGCAGCCAATTGCGATGGACTACTGTATCGGCATCAACAAGAGCAACGACTTTGTAGGAATCATCCAACTCCGAGACAGCTTGCAGTAGGGAGCTGCATTTAAGACTACAATTTTGGCGCGCTATCCTCAAAGGGCTGATTTCGACGTTAGTTGCTCTTTGTTCGTGGATGGTATCAGTGGCAATTTTCCAAGCCGGGTCTTCTTGGCTATCAACGATCAGCTTTAAATCATAGCATGGGTAGTTTTGGTTCAAGAGCGATCGCAAGCAGTTAGTCAAAAACGGATCAGCGCCTCGTAAACAGAGAATCACCGCAGTTTTGGGCAACTGGTCGTCTGGTAATGATTTTTTTTGGGATAAGCGTAGGTAGAACAAAAAAACAACTGCTAAACACGCCTGAATACCCAACCAGCTTAGCAAAGACTTAGACAGGAATATCAGCAACTCTTTCATAATTCAGCCTAGTTTTTTATTAAGTGAAGAGTTTGTCAGTAGACTTCTTGAAAAAATGCGTGCGTTCGTGGGTATGAAAGCGCAGATAAACGCAGATGAAAACAGACAATTATTGACTTATGCAAAAGGTTAAGTAAACAGTTAACAGTATTAGATACAGATAGCTGATAACTGATAACTGTTCACTGATAACTGTTCACTGGTAACTGTTCACTGATAACTGTTCACTGATAACTGTTCACTGGTTTTAAGGGTCGAGCGAATATTTCATCACAATTTTGATGGTTGTATTTTTCTTCACCACAAAACTGGCGTCACGAAACTTTGGTGTACCCGTTGTTATTGATACAGTTGGATTTTTGGAAATACCAAAACCTTCTTGTGGAATACCTAAAAAGTCTTTGTTTAGTTTATGGTCTCCGTTTTGGTCGTCAACTACGGCGACAGCATAAGTTCCCGGTTTCAAACCTAAGAACTGCTTTTTTACAGAAGTTCCTGTTATCGGAGTGCAGCCACTTTGTACTTCACTGGTATTACTATTAGGAAATCCTTTTTCACTGGAGTAAATCCTCAGGCAAACTTCACCGTTTTTGTGACGTAGCCCATCTACTACAACAGTGAGTGTTGCACTAGGTTCTGCATTTACGGTTCTAGCTAAGCTGAGGCTTGCTAAAGTAGCGAGCAAGTAGAAACTGAATTTAGATAGATTCAGCATAATGTTGCAGTGACTAAGAGGTGAATTTTGCGCTTTGTTGGGAAATTGAGAAAAAGCTTTAGAATCCAGGTTTGATTTCACCAACCGATTCATTTAAAACAGTCCTGAGTCCTGAGGGCGTATGGTAGGGGATGCGCTCACCGCCCTCCGGGTTCGCCACTTGCTCTACTTGGGGAAACCCCAAGACCGCAGTGGCTCACCACCAACGCATAAAGGTGCTCTTGGTGGGGGACGCGCGACCACTCGTATTTAACTGATAACTGCGTAGGTAGCTGTTCACTGTTAAAGAGTTGATAGTCTGTTTTTGGATAGATGATTTTTGCAAGTCTTGCCAGAAGCGATTCATTTGAGGAGTGAACAGCAAATCTTTTATCAAGAGAAACTCTGTTCCTTTGAACTGGTTCAAAAAACTTATATAACAAGATATCCGCTCATACCAAGTCAGCTTCACCTGCCACACTGAAATAAAATACTCCCAGAAAATTCTCCAATGTGGAAACAAAATTTTTCCCTGATTTGCCGAATCAAACCACACTGCATACGCATGAAAATCAGGCAGCGTACGCATTGATTTTTGAGTATTTTTCTGAGTACATGACAGATAATCTGGAAAGAACATACTCAATGATTGTTGTGAATGGCTTCTAGCAAAGAACAGGTATTCGGGGATTTCATAAAACCGACCAAGCAGACCAAGTCTTAACAAGAAAATTGCGTCTGCAGCACCGTAACTACCCATAGGCGGCGTCATCCTGAGGGCCCTTGCGCGGATTACGCCGTAACATTGATAGCATAGGTGCGTAGCCAGAAGCTCATGAAACCGTTCGTGTGGTTTTGGTGAATCGGTTTTGAGTTCGATACCGTAATTCTGTATGAATTTACCGTGTTCATCAATGAAATATACTTTAGAGTGGCACAAGATAATGCTAGGGTCTTGGTCAAGTACCTCAATGCACTTCGTGAGAAAATCGGGAGCGTGTAGATCGTCATGAGCTACCCACTTAAAGTATTCGCCTGAAGACAATTCAAAGACACGATTAAAGTTAGGGGCGCAACCAATATTTTTTTGGTTACGATAGTAACTGATGCGTTGGTCTTTAGCAGCGTATGCTCTACAAATTTCCTCAGTCTTATCTGTTGAAGCATTATCTGAGATAATTAACTCAAAATCCTCAAAGGTCTGAGCCAAAACTGAATCGATGGCTTCTTTGATAAATTTCTCGCCATTATATACAGGCAGTCCAATGCTTAATCTTGGCTGATGATTGCTCATAATAAAAGATCGTGCAGAGATTCCGTGAAATGTGAGAGTTGTTTGAGAATTTAACGCAGGTAACTTTTTGTTCTTTGGGGTTTAGAACATCAATTCAGTAATCTTGGAAGAACCTCTCCCCTAACCCCTCACGCCACTTTGCTCAACGCGGGGAACCCGCGCACGCAAGTGGCTCTCCTACAAGGGAAGGGCAATTTGGCTCCCTCTTTCAAGAAAAAAGTTTTTCCGCTTCCCTCTCCTTTTAGGAGAGGGTTAGGGAGAGGTGGAAAGGGGGCTGAGGGGTTAGGTTTGTGATAAGTGAATCGATGTTCTAGGATTAAGAGCAGGGCATGAAGCGACAACTCTATTGCATAAATTTTTGGATGTCTGTTTTTTTCACCCATTCGTGCGTGCGCCGCATGCCTTCTTCCAAATCAACTGTTGGTTGATAATTTAACAGCTTTTGTGCTTTGGTGATTGAATAAGCATAGGGGCGAGTCATAAAATCTACGACTTCTGGCAGAATATCAGCTTGTTTGCGAAAAAGTTTTTGTCCTTGATAGCGCAGCTGGAGAAATAATTTAAGTTCATCTTTTGGTAGAGAAAAGGGAGCGGGTAAACCAGCTATGTCAGCTAAGCGTGTAAAATAATCTTTCCAAGTTGTTTCTTGTCCATCAGTCACATTGAAGATTTCTCCGTATGTTTCTTTTTCTATGGCAAGAAAGATAGCATCGATTAAGTTATCGATATATGTGTGGTTGATGACTCCCCGCCCCTCATTTGCATAAGCAAATAATCTTTGCCGCATCATTAGCAGAGGTCGAACTATCCAGGGGATGCTTCCAGGTCCGTAAACATCTCCTGGTCTGAGGATGATGATGCCAAAATTTGCTGGATCGTTGAGTTCTAAAAGTGCTTTTTCGGCTTCTATTTTTGTCTGACAGTAGGCATTCTTCTCACCACACAATGGTCCGTCTTCGGTGACGCGATCAGGATAGTTGAAGCCGTATACCAAAACACTGGAAATATGGACGAAGGTTTTGACACCAGCATTCTTAGCAGCTTGAGCCATGTTGATGGTTCCGCTAACATTTATCTCACGAAATTGGTCGATCGAACCACCTTCTTTGGCAATTTCTGCTGTGTGCAAAACTATATCTACTCCTTGGCAAGCCTTTTGGGCGGTTGCTGGATCAGTGACGTTGCCATAAATCACTTTAGCACCCAGGTTTTGCGCTTTTTTGTTCTTATCTGAAGCATCTTGCAGTCCACAAACCTTGATTCCCTTTGCTATGGCTAACTCTGCTGTACGCGAGCCGATAAATCCGCCAATTCCAGTGATGAGGAGAGTTTTGTTGTTGAGGTTCATAGAAGATTGTAATGAAGAATTGAAGCTAAGTGATTTGTGAGAAATTTTCCTTTTTGATGAGTTATCAGTTCTTTGTATTTACAAAGGACTCATGACTCATGCTAGAAAATATCTGCTGGATCTGTAGACCGGAGTTGGTTAATAGCCAGCGCTCCAGAAGTCATACACATTAATATTGTTGAGATTAAGACAATGATCGCGTTGTGCGAAGACATCATGATTGGTAATTTAGTGGCTTGCATGGCAAAATCATATAAACCTAAACAAATAGCATATGCAGGTATGTAACTTAAAACTGCTAAAATAAAAGCTTGTTGAAAGACAACATTATATAGATAATTATTTCCATAACCTATGGCTTTTAAAGTTGCATAAGCAACTAATTGATTGGAAATATTACTGTAAAGAATTTGATAAACAATGACTATACCAACGACAGAAGCCATTGATAACATGAGATTGAGTATAAAACCAATTGGTGTTCTGGTTGCCCAATATTCTTTTTCAAAATTGATAAATCCTTGACGGGTAAAAACTACGACATCATTAGGTAAGTTAGCTTCTAACTCTCGCTTAATGTTTTCCAAATTGGCACCAGGCTTCAGAGTTATTGCACCTACATCTATCATTTCTGCTGAACGGTTGTTTAATATTCTGATGAAAGTTGAGTCACTGACAATTAAATTACCATCTACTCCAAACGAGGAACCTAAGCTGAATAAACCACCAACTCTGACTCTATAACCAGTTAATGAGTTAAAAGGAAAAATTTCAATGAATTGCTCCGTCTTTTCTTTTTCAAATTTTTGAGCAATATTCCCAAACTCTTTCCGAGAATTACGGTCAAAAAGGACAACATCAGGAATTTTAATTTTATCTAAATTTGCCTCAATTTCTGGCATATTCATAACAGGCTTTCCCGGTTCAAACCCAATAACATATATTGAGTATTTTTGACCGTTTACGGGATTTTTAAATTTAGCAAATCCTATATACATAGGACTCACAGACTCGACACCATCAAAGGCCAAGGCTTGATACAAGCGAGTCCGGAAAAAGCTTTGATTTGCTGTTAATGCTTTATATTGAGAACTGATTAAAAATAAATCACCTTTGAGATTTCGATGCACTTGGGTCGCGCTGGAATAAAGAGCATCTTGGAAACCAAGTTGCATAAACATCAGAATGACAATAAAAGCAATACCAGCCACAGCCACAAGAGAACGAACTTTGTTTCGGACAAGTTGCAGCCATGCTAAAGGAGTTTTAACAACCATAATTCCAGCTTGTTGAATGATGTGCAATGCGAGTGTAAGAGGTGAGTAGGGGTCAGTCCCTCCGGGGAATTCAAAATTTAAAATTCAAAATTAATTTTTTGACTCTCAATTTTGTAAGCACCACCTTTTGAAGCGCTGCGCGTTGCTCCCGCGTCTATGCAGAAAATACGCGCAGCCTGTAAGGACTCAGGACATACCCGGAGGCGGTTTCCTCCCAACCCCACTTCGTGGGGATAGCCCCCCGTTCTAGGCGGAACGCCTTCCCGCAGGGTAGGAACTGCTCACCCTACAAAAAACTGCTGTATGTTTGAGTGATTGCGCGGAGCGCAGTGCCTAAAGGGCAATCGTGGGTTAAATGTGAATGGCGACATCCACTTGTAAGTTGGTTAAACCTGCGACCCTTTGACTATCTGCTGGATCATCAATGCGGATTTTCACTTCAACGATTCTCCGGTCTGTGTCTGCTGCTGGATTGACACTGAGAATATTTTGTCTGTCAACTTGCAAACCAATCTCTGTTACGGTTCCTTTTATTTTTTTAGGAAACGCAGTGCTGGTAATGGTGGCTTTTTGACCGATACGGATTTTGCCAATGTCAGTTTGATAAACTTCCGCTACCACATACATTTGAGATGTTTTGCCTATCTCAACAATCCCTTGATTACTGCTCACTTCTCCAGTTTTGGCGTGAACTTTCAAAATTCTGCCATCTATGGGAGATTTCAGGTAGGTTAAATTATAGTCTGCTTTTGCTTGTTGGACAGCAGTGATAGCACTTTGCACTTCGGCTTCTGCCAACTTCACATCTACGACACGCACCTCTTTAATACTCCCTAGTTTGGCTTTTGCCTCATTAAGCTGGTCGCTTATGGTGTTAACAGTACTGTTGAGGTTTGCTTTGGCTTCTGTCAGTTGCTGTTGCACTGTCCGCTGTTGCAAACGCTTACTATCTGCAGTGGAAGCAGAAATGGCACCTTCTCTATAAAGTTGCTGATATCGATTGTTTTCAGTTTGAGCATTTTCTAACTCAGCCTGCAAACGGGCAATGGTCGCTTGCTTAGTCGCCACTTCTCCTGTTAACTGCGATTCTAAGCGAGCGATCGCCGCTTTTTGAGCATTTATATCTCCTGGTTTAGCTCCAGCTTTGACCTGCGCGAGTTGAGCTTGAGCAATTTGAACTTTGTCTAAAGCTTGTTGTAAAGCCGCCCGACTGCGAGCATAACCTTCGAGCAAAGCCACGACTTGCCCAGCGCGAACTTCATCTCCTTCATTGACCAGCTGTTTTTCAACTCGGACACCAGTCTGTGAACTGGGAGCGAACAACTTGGTCACTTCACCTTGAGGCTGCAAACGTCCCAAGCCAGTAACAGCAACTTTAGTTGGGGCTGCCTTCGGGGCTTTTGCTGGCTGAGTTTGAACGTTAGACCTTCGTGAAACATTTTGAAAAAATAGGAGCCCCGTAGCTGAAGCAATAAGAGCTGCTAAGATAATTTGCCACCGAGACGGAGGTTTCGTGTATAACTGGCTTTCTTTTTCTGCTGCCATATTTTCATCTCAATTGTGTTATGCCGGAGGGTAACCTAGATGGCTATATCAGTTGATGACTGTGGATGCATCTGAAAATTCATTGCAAGAACTTTTCCTATATGGATTTGAAATTCATGACCGGAAAAGCCTGATAAGTTTTAGAAACTTTTGTACGTAATTGCTTAGAACAAAGCCACCACGAATAACTATGTCGGTGGGAAAACAGATTGTGATCTGGCACAAAAATCTACTAATTTTTATCCTAATGTAAACATTGGATAAGTTACTTTAAAAGCATAGAAATGCTGTCAAAAAAACCTCAGTCTCAAGCAAAACGAAGCGTCGTAGATAATTTGCGAAAACTTGTCTTCCATACTGCCAAAAAACTTTGATTTTGTCAAGCAGTGACTCTACAGAAGTTTTCTCCTAATTTATTGTTCACTAGTTCCAATTTTGAAAGAACGAAATGTAAAAAAAATGTTGCAGAAACTACAAACAATTGGAGAGAAACCTTAGATAAAGTTGGTTCCTTTAAAAAAGGGTTTTCTGTGAGCAGAACTATTGTGACGGAGCATGACAAGAACTCATCTTTTACAGTTACCAGTTACCAGTTACCAGTTATCAGGAATCAGTTATCAGTTTTTGGTCACTGTTTACTGTTCACTGGTCACTGTTCACTGTTCACTGTTTTAAAACCTAAATGTCGAAACGGGGAACTTTCTCATGGCAATTGACTTCCAAGGTTCTAAGTCAATACCTGCAAGCATAGCTGTAAAAGAATGAAGAAGGTTTAAGGGTGAAGTGAGAACAAATATACAGAATCAAGCCCCAAAAATAAAACGTGGAGCTAAGATACTGGTTCAACAGCTTTATTTCATGCTTTGGAGGAATCCGGTGAAAGAACTGCTGACTTCATACTTTATACTTTATATTTTCAATGGCTTTAGCATAATGGCGAGTTATAAACCATTTTTATCAGAATTATCATGAAATTTTTGTTTTTGATAGACTGATGAAATAAACTAGCTATATCTTATTGTTGGTATTTTCGCTGATAACACTAAAAAGCAGCAATTATGCCTATAAAATCAGTACCCATAGACCAAATTAAAATTGGTAGTAACCGCCGTCCCATAAGCGGTGACAAGGTTGAAGAGTTGAAGGAATCAATTCAAGCTAATGGTCTGTTGAACCCAATCACAATAGATCGAAAGCTGAACTTGATTGCTGGGCTACACCGCCTGACAGCTTGCCAGCTACTTGGTTTAGAAAAAATCCAGTGTAATATTGTTGATTACGAAGATGCTGATCAAGCTCGTTTGGCGGAGATTGACGAGAATTTTATCCGCAATGAGTTAAAACCCCTAGAGCGAGCAGAACTGCTATTGGAGCGCCAGAAAATTCTGGACAGACTGGGACTGATGGCTAAAGCTGGGGATAACCAGCATACGCTCAAAGGTCGTGAAATGATTTCACCACCTCCTAAGACGAATTTAGAATTTGCGAAAGAAATCGGATACAGCGAGCGTAGCTTGCAGCACGATAAGCAAATTGCTAAAGATATTCATCAGGAAGTCAAACAGAAAATCAAGGGTACGCCCATCGCTGGCATAAAAACGGAGCTAATTAGGATAGCTAGGACAGGGAGTAAAGAACGCGCCTTAGCAGAACAGGCGGAACAAGCTCTAGAGTTAGCTCAGGCGAAAAGAGACGAACAAGAAGCTCAACAGCAAGCTAAAATAGCAGCGCAATGGCGGCTGAGGCAACAAGAGTTACAGTTGCAAGCTTTCAAAATTGCTATGGCAAAACGAGAAGCTAAGTTAGCTGTTAAGAAAGCCCAACCTCTGCTTGAGCAACCTCAAGCCGGTAAACCAACAGTTGCTGCTCACAAACCTTCGGTCAATGTTGGTGACGAATGGATGCTCAACCAACAGCACCTAGTTTATTGTGGGGATACGGCTGATAAACAGTTCATGAACCTGCTTCCTGGTGATGCATCTCTAGCGATCGCTACCCTTTCCCCAACCTGGAATCATGATTACTTAGTAAATGAAGCTCGGATTGTCGCTGTGCTACGTTCTGAGGGCAACATTTATGACTTTTGCAGCCGCACTCGGATGCCATTTCAATATGAATTAGTCCTTGGTAATTTGTATGTAGGTATTTTTTCGCACCAATCAATATCCAAGCCACAGATACCTATTCATATAGAAGGAGTGGAGGGAATAGTCGCTTACTTATTAAATATGTATACCAATCAAAATAATTTTGTCATTGCCCCGTTTATGGGACACGGTGAAATTTTAATTGCTTGCGAAAGGATGGGACGTACCTGTTTTATTGGGGGTGAGAATCCGGAGTTGGTCAGTCGCGGAATTATGCGATGGCAAGAGTGGACTGGTAAGCAAGCACAGAAGACAGGGTCATTTGACGTATAAAGTTGAGTTGGTGCGCGATCACCTCAAACTAACTTATATCATGTCCGGCAAATTACCCATAATAAAACTTATATGTAGTAAAGACTTGAGTCCTTGTTTTCAAAGGAAGAGGACGCGCATTCCTCACTACAAACTTGAGTTTGGTTATTTAATCGGACATGATATTACATATAGTAATCCTGTTCCATTGGTGAAAATTATAGCGGTTTGCAACCCGGAGTAAGGTACACAAAGAAATAATGAACCACAGATGGACAACGGACACTTGCTATCTCCTGCGGAGACGCTGCTTTGAACAACGGGGGGAACCACCAAGGGCGCAGTGTCCTCCAGATGGACACAGATAAATAATTACTTTATTCAATTGAATTGCGCTATATTTTACAGCGCTCTCCTTACGGTAGGGCTATGCTGCATAATACCTCAAGTGTCGATATTACGGGCTTTTGATGGGAGATACCCACCCGACAATTTGTGTTCTAATCCTTGGAAAATAGCTGTAATATTGTATCTATCATTAAGGCTAAAAATCACAATCTCATGTTTTTATAAAAAACACACTGATACCTATTCTGTTAGTGTATGTATTTGTTAAATAGCCGACGAATTTACAAAAAACACACTGATTTCTTTATGAGAACCAATTTTACAGGGTTTTCAAAAGCATAAACTATAAACCATATGGTAGAGGCACAGCAATTCCCTGTATTCGACCTAATTGAAAATTGCTGTATCTTACAACCCTAATAAGGAATTTGAGAGGACGCTAAATAATAGTAAACACATATACTTTTTTATTTTTGGAAAAAGTTCATATCTGCAAACAATATATTTTCTTTCAAAAATTGCTAAAAACGAACTATTCAATTTCCATCATTTATGCTAGTCTTTTTATTAATTATCATGTTTCAAGGCAGTCAGGCATATTCTTTAGTTAATTGAGAGCGAAAAACTAAAAAAAACCTGCTTGCGTTTCCCCAAGTAATTCTTCAATTATTTGTTCGTTTTTTTCCATGTATTCGGGTAGAGAGGGGTGTTGTTTTCTGTAACTGATTTGTCAAACTCTGTTTGTCAAATTCCATAGAATATATTATCTTGGACGTTGAAACTTCCCATGGCATTTATCAAGATACAGAACGTTGTTATTAACACCAGCTATGTTGCCGCAGTTAAGCTAAATCATCAAACAAGCTCTGGAGAAAAAAGCGTTTCTGTGCTCATAGCTACTCCCAAGTTTCCAGCGTTCCAGGGGGAAACAATTGCTCAAAATCCTCAGAATTTATGTCATTCCGAATGGATTGAATTTAGTGGTCAAGCAGCGATCGCGCTGCAAGACTATTTTACAAGTTTCAACAATGTCATCGACCTACTACCACAACATCAGGAGTCGGGCATTGTATAGCAATTTTGGCAAAAATTGCTGTGATATTGCCAAAACCTTTTAGAAACGCGGTTGAGCATGAACTCACCAGGGTGGTATTTCTTATGTGGTGTGGATTTGAACAGAATCTTTTACTCTTTGCAGATAGGATAGCTGCTTTAAATAGGAAATAGTCCTGTCTTGAACTCGCCACAAAAGTCACCGCAGCACCTTCTTAAGCGCTACTCACGATTAGTCTATGTCCTATGTCTGCTCATTCAATTGATACTGCCTTGGCGGAATTGTCAGCCCAGATAAATAACTTTGAGAAGGCTGTGTATAAGTTTATTGAGGAGAAAAAAATGACGTCTGATAAATCCTTGTCGGTTAACAAAATTAACAGAAAATTACAAGATAACCCTATAGCCATCGTTGGTATGGCTTCTCTTTTTGCAAAATCTCGAAACTTACGAGAATACTGGCAAAACATCATTAACAAAGTTGACGGGATTACTGATGTTCCCTCGACACACTGGAACATAGAAGATTACTATGACCCGAATCCGAGAACACCGGAAGAAAAAACCTACTGCAAACGAGGCGGGTTTATCCCATATGTTGATTTTAACCCGATGGAATTTGGCATTCCCCCCAGCATCTTGGAAGTGACAGATGTTGCGCAACTATTAAGTTTGGTAGTTGCAAAAGAGGCAATGGAAGATGCAGGCTATGATACATCACGCGAGTTTAACCGTGAGACTGTTGGGGTGATTTTAGGCGTGGCAGGAAGCCAACTGGGATTACCACTTGCTGCCAGGTTGCAATATCCCGTTTGGGAAAAGGTGTTGAAAAGTAGCGGTTTATCTGATGAGGATACGCAAAAAATCATCAAGAAAATCAAAAGCGCTTACGTGAACTGGGATGAGAATGCTTTCCCTGGGATGTTAGGTAACGTTGTTGCTGGCAGAATTGCTAACCGTTTAAATTTAGGCGGGATAAACTGCGTTGTTGATGCTGCTTGTGCCAGTTCATTAGCTGCTCTAAAAATGGCAATTAGCGAACTCGTAGAACACCGCTGCGACCTGATGCTGACTGGTGGAGTTGATACTGACAACACCATCATGGCTTTTATGTGTTTCAGCAAAACGCCTGCTGTCTCTCCTAGTGACAACGTCAAACCCTTCGACGCCAAGTCTGATGGAATGATGCTAGGTGAAGGTGTCGGTATGGTTGTACTCAAGCGCCTAGAAGACGCTGTACGAGACAACGACAAAATTTACGCTGTTATTAAAGGAATTGGCACCTCCAGCGATGGGCGGTATAAAAGCATCTATGCACCCCGACAAGAAGGACAAGTCAAAGCCTTGGAACGTGCTTATGAAGATGCAGGCTTTGCACCTAAGAGTGTCGGTTTGATTGAAGCTCATGGCACAGGTACGATGGCTGGTGACCCCACCGAATTTGCCTCTATAAAAGAATTTTTTGGGGAACAAAACTCAAAAAGGCAGTACATTGCCCTTGGCAGCGTTAAGTCCCAAATTGGACATACAAAAGCTGCTGCGGGTGCCGCAAGCTTAATCAAAACTGCTTTGGCTTTGCATCACAAGATACTACCACCCACAATTAACGTTACTCAACCCAACCCCAAATTCAACATTCAAAACTCGCCGTTTTACTTAAATACCGAAACGAGACCCTGGATTCGTGCCGAAGGGGAAGCGCCAAGACGTGCGGGTGTGAGTTCTTTTGGGTTTGGCGGTACAAACTATCACGTTGTTTTGGAAGAATACGAAGCCGAACAAGAGCGCGCTTACCGTATACACAATACTGCCAGTGAGGTGTTGCTGTTTGCTCAAACTCCTGCACAGTTATTAGCAAACTGTCAAGATATTTTGGGTAAATTGCAATCTGAGGACGGAAATAGAAATTATGTAGAACTTGTAGAGGCGTGCAAATCACAAGACATTCCTCTCAACGTTGCAAGAGTCGGCTTTGTTGCAGCTTCTTGTGCTGAGGCTTGCAAATTGCTGCAAATGAGTATTGAGTTACTGAAAACTAGAACCTCAGACTCATCCTGGGAGCATCCCCAAGGAATTTACTACCGCTCTTCTGGTCTTGAGTTAGGTGGAAAAGTTGTTGCTTTATTCTCTGGCCAAGGTTCTCAATACTTGGATATGGGTCGGGAACTGGTGATAAATTTCCCCACCTTGCGACGTCTTTTTGGCTACATGGATAGCCTTTTGCTTAAGGATAATTTGCAGCCCCTGTCGGAAATCGTTTTTCCTCATCCCGTGTTTGAGGAGATGGAAAAAAATACTCAAATTGCTGCATTGCAACGCACAGAATATGCTCAACCAGCAATTGGGATGTTGAGCGCTGGGCAATATAAAATACTGCAACAAGCTGGGTTTAAGGCAGATTTCACCGCAGGACACAGCTTTGGAGAACTCACAGCTTTATGGGCTGCAGGTGTTGTGAGTGATGAAGATTACTGCTTCTTGGTGAAAGCCAGGGGTCAAGCAATGGCAGCTCCCCAAGATCCAGATTACGATGCAGGGGCTATGCTTGCCGTGAAAGAAGAAGTCGGCAAGATAGAAGTCGTGCTCAAGCAGTTCCCTCGGGTGACAATTGCTAATCTCAATTCTCCTCGTCAAGTGGTGCTAGCAGGTCCTGCGGTGGAAATAGCGAAAGTGCGCCAGGCTCTACAAGAACAAGGATATGCAGCCGTTTTGTTACCTGTGTCAGCAGCTTTCCATACACCGCTGATTGCTTTTGCTCAGAAAGCCTTTGCCCAAGCGATCAAGAGTGTCAGTTTCCAAAATCCGAAAATCCCTGTTTACACGAATGTGACAGGAAAGCAGTATTCCAAGGAACCAGCAGATATTCAAAGAATTCTGGAAACTCACCTGTCTAATGCGGTGCTGTTTAAACAGGAAATTGAAAATATTTATGCCGCAGGCGGTTCTTGCTTTGTTGAATTTGGTCCGAAGAAAATTCTCACAGGTTTGGTGAAAGATATTTTAGGCGATCGCCCCCACTTAACTGTCGCTTTGAACCCCAGCACCTCAAAAGACAGCGATCGCTCCTTAAGAGAAGCCGTCGTGCAGTTACGCGTAGCTGGTTTGTCCTTGAAAAATCTCGACCCCTACCAGTTGCCACAAACTATACCTGCAACCGAGAAAAGCAAAGGGTTGAGGGTGCCATTAAATGGCATTAACTACGTGTCAGAAAAAACAAAAATGGCATTTGAGCAAGCTTTGCAGGATGGTCACAAAGTGAAATTACCTGCAAGCACATCTGAGAATAACACTCCCACCGACTCAAAGCTACCCTCAGTCACTTTAACCACCATCGCCGCTACTCCCACAGCGATGGTTACAGAGAGCAACGGGCATACAAATAAATCCCTACTCTCTATCAATCACAACAATGGAAACGTGGGAACAACAGAACAAGGAGAAACAAGAGGACACGGAGACGCTTTGACGCAGGAACACAGCGAAGTTCTTCTTCCCATCACTCCAGCTGTGCAACTCCCCACCTCCTCATCTCCCTTATCCTCCTCATCCCCGTCATCTCCCTTATCCTCCTCATCCCCGTCATCTCCCTTATCCTCCTCATCTCCCTTATCCTCCTCATCTCCCTCATCTCCCTCATCCCCCCTCCCTGCTTCACCTCAACCCATTCCACAGCCGAAAATGCAAACAAGTCCAGATAAAGCCGTGAATTACCAACAGGTTTTAGCAAGCTTAGAATACGTCCTGGCACAATTTCAACAAAATCAAAGCGAGAATCTACAAGTTCACGGGCACTATCTCAACCATCAGAAGGAATATGCTAAAACCTTTTTCCAACTGATGCAGCAGCAAAATTCTTTGTTTGCCAACAGCACATCTTCACAAGAAGCTGCAAAGCTCAAGCCAGTTCTCATGGAAAGGTTAGAGCGTAGTATGATGCAGTTTCACGCTCAACAAAGCGAAACTCTACACATCCACGAGCAATATCTTAACTCTCAGGTAGAATACACCAAAAACTTTTTCCAACTCATACAGCAAGAGTACTCACAGATCATCAATGGTAAGCTGGCGATAACTCAACCCGTAGTATCCTCTGAAGTAACAACTCAGGTAACGACAGCTCCAGATAAAGAACAGAACCATCTCATTGCTTTAAAAACAACGACTACCCAACAAGACAGCCTAGTTCCTCCGACTCACCAGATAGCAGCAACTGAGGCACAGCCCGTAGTCAAAATGGATGCTCAGTTGCATTCATTTCTAGAAGTTGGCACTCAAACGCAAATACACAAAGCAACAGATTTTGTAGCGGATACTGATGGTTTCGCTGTCAGTCCCACAAATAACTTATCCGTTACATCTGTTACTCCATCCGTTGCTCCCCTCCCCATCTCCTCACCCGTAGTTACCGAAACTCTAGCAGTCAGGACAGAAACCGCTCCTACAGATTCTTCTACAACCACCTCTGGTATTAGTGTAAATGTGGCTGATTTGGGTACAAACCTGTTGGCAATCATCAGCGAGAAAACAGGCTACCCAGTAGAGATGTTGGATATGAGCATGGATATGGAGGCAGACTTAGGGATTGACTCCATTAAGCGTGTAGAAATTCTGGGCGCAATGCAGGAAATGTACCCAGACTTGCCCAAACCAAACGTAGAAGAACTGGGAGAACTACGCACCATCGGTCAAATTGTTCAATGTCTGCAATCCACTGCTTCTCCATCGATTGCTGTTCAATCTACTGTTCAATCTACTACTGTAGAAACTACTCTTTCCGTACAAGAAGACGTAAGAATACACGAGCAAGTAGAGACACAGAATGATTTCGTCTCTCCAAAGTCCTTTGTAGAAGCTGAACCAACACCTCAGCTCGCCATTTCAGAGTTAACTTCATTCACCGAAACTGCCATAGTCAACGCTGAAACAGAATCAGCAGACACAGATTTGGCAGACTTGGGTCAAACTTTGTTGGCAATCACCAGTGAAAAGACAGGTTACCCAGTAGAGATGCTGGATTTGAACATGGATATGGAGGCAGATTTAGGGATTGACTCGATTAAGCGAGTGGAAATTTTGGGGACAATGCAGGAAATGTACCCCAATTTGCCCAAACCTAATGTGGAAGAACTCGGAGAACTACGTACCATCGGTCAAATTGTCGAGTATTTGCAAAAGTTAGTTGGTACGGAAAAAAAAAAGCCTCTGAACAGCTCCTCCAACCCATCGGCTAACTTAAATAACAATCCTTTGCGTCGTCAAGTCAAACTAAAAATCCTGCCTCAACCGGATTTTTTAGATTTCACCTTACCAGAGGGGCACATCGGTTTACTCACCGATGATGGCTCCCTCACCACTTCCCAATTAGCTCAAATTCTCACAGAGCAAGGCTGGAAAATCGTTGTTTTAAGTTTCCCCCTATCGCTTGTTCCACAACATTCACCTTTACCCCCAGGCGTGAATCGCGTAAATCTCACAGATTTAAGTGAGGAACATCTGCAACAACAATTAGCCACCATCTCCACTAAATACGGTTCAATTGGTGCTTTCATCCATCTAAATCCAGTATTTGAGGTCATCCGCAACGGCAAAATTCCTTATCTTGAACAGGAAAAGGCGATTGTCAAGCACGTCTTTCTTATGGCTAAACACCTGAAAAAATCTCTCAATGAAGCCACACATTATGGACGCAGTTGTTTCTGCACCGTTGCTCGTCTTGATGGAGCCTTTGGATTAGGACAAAATGTCCACTTTGGTCCCATCAGCGCTGGTCTATTTGGCTTAACTAAAACTCTCAACTGGGAATGGCAACAGGTGTTTTGCCGAGCAATTGACTTGAGTCCTCAGATTGATGCCCAACAATCAGCACATCACATTTTTGCCGAGCTACACGACCCCAACCGTTACATTACGGAAGTCGCTTACGGTTCCCACGGACGAGTCACCCTGATTAGTACTCCCAATATTTAACCAGATAGGGAAGATGAGGGAGTAGGGGGAGAAATCAATTCAAAATTCTGCTCGTTCAACATTCAGGCATTAAAAGTTTCTCCCTCTCTCCCTCCCTCACTCCTTCACTCCCTCCCTCCCTCACCTAAAAGTATGGCAGCAATCAATTATATTGGTCGCGTTCTTGATAGAGAGAAACAAGCTCCTATAAGTGGAGCTAAAGTCTCACTTAATTTGCCGGGTTATTCAGTTGTTGTCTACAGTGACTTGGAAGGAATTTATAAATTTCAAGTTCCATTTGATGACAGTAATGTACTTGAAGGAGAAATAACAATAGAAGCCAAGGGCTACAAAACGTATTCTTCTTTCATTAGATTATTACCTGATGATAGAGATATTGGTGATATTAGACTCGTCTACCCTCATAATGTCTCTCCTCATAATGTCTCTCCTCATAATGTCTCTCCTCATAATGTCTCTCCTCATAATGTCCATCCTCATACTCAAGAGGTAGAAAATCAGGATAATTTACTACCAATTATAGCAGCCATTATGGTAGTATTAGCTTTAATTGTAGCGGCACTAACTTTACCTCCGCCTCAAGAAACGCCGCCTCCAGAAACACCAGACAATCTTATCAACCTTCAACAACCATTGCCTCTTTCTGTGAATTCAGTTTATGAAGGTTTAACGTTATCAATCTTTTCTTAAAACAATGAATATGAAAGAGCCTCTTGATTGAAAAAATGAAAGAGGTTGAAACATCAATTTGTCCTAACAATAAAACAAGGTAAACAGAGAATTTATGACACTAACAACCAACATTCGTCCCACATCAGTTTTTCTCGTAAGTGGTGGTGCAAAAGGTATTACAGCGAAATGCACTATCAAATTAGCACAGCATTCTCCTTGCAAATTTATCCTCATAGGTCGTTCAGAACTTCTAGATAAAGAACCAGATTGGGCTAAAGATTGTTTGGATGAACCAGTGTTAAAAAAAAGCATCATGGAATACCTGATCTCACTGGGAGAGAAGCCTTTACCCGTAAACGTACAAAAGCTCTATAACAAAATTATCTCTAGCCGAGAAATTAAACAGACTTTACAAGCCATCCAACAAGCAGGAAGTCATGCTGAATATTTGAGTGTTGATGTCACCAACACAGATGACTTAAAAGAGAAACTTGCTGCTGTGGTTGAACGTACTGGACCGATTACTGGCATCATACATGGTGCTGGCAATTTAGCTGATAAATTGATTGAAAAGAAAACAGAACAGGATTTTGACAAGGTTTATACAGCTAAAGTCAAGGGGCTGGAAAATCTTCTATCTTGCATAAAACCTAGTCAACTTGAATATTTGGTTTTGTTTTCTTCTGTAACAGGTTTTTACGGTAATATCGGTCAGACTGACTACGCGATCGCCAACGAAATTCTCAACAAATCAGCCCATCTCGTCAAGCAACGCTACCCCGAATGTCATGTAGTAGCTATCAATTGGGGTGGCTGGGATAGCGGTATGGTAACACCCCAATTGAAAAAAGAGTTTGCCCGACGGGGTATCGACATTCTTCCCGTCGAAGTCGGAACACAAATGCTTGTCAACGAACTTCATCCAGCCAATCAGGGAACCGCACAAGTAGTTATCGGTAGCCCTATAGTTCCGCCTCCTGTACCCCTAGATTCCCAACTGCGAACCTACAGCATCCGTCGTCAACTCTCACTAGAAGCCAATCCGTTTTTACTGGATCATAGCATCGCAGGTAAGCCAGTTTTGCCAGCGACTTGTGCAGTGTCATGGATTGTCGATTCCTGCGAACAACTTTATCCGGGTTATCGATTTTTTCGTAACACAGATTTCAAAGTTTTGAAGGGAATAACTTTCAATGAAACTCTCGCAAGGGAATATATTTAGAACTGCAAGAAATTTCTAAAACTGACTCTCAAGAAATCATCTTTCAAGCAAAAATATGGAGCAAAACCCCAGAAGGTAAAATCAATTATCATTTCAGCATTTCTCAGGTTAAGTTAGTGCATCAGCTGCCGGAGCAACCTACTTATGAACCCTTGAATCTTGAAGAAGATCATCTCATCAGCATGACTGGCAAAGATTTTTATCAAGCAAAAACAAAAACATTCTTTCCCTTATTTCATGGAGATTCTTTTCAAGAACTCAAAAGGGTTTTGAACATTAGCCCTGAAAAAATCACAGCTGAGTGTATTTGGCATGAAATTTCAGATAAACAACAAGGACAGTTTCCAGTTAAATGGGTGAATCCTTATGCCATTGACTTGAGTACCCATCCTTTATGGATTTGGATGCAGCATTTCCATCAAGAAATATGCTTACCTGCAGGGCAGCAACAATATGAACAGTATACGCAGATTCCCTGCAATACACCTTTTTATGTGTCTTGTGAAGTTAAGTCAAAAACTGCAACTAGCATAGTTGCCGATTTCATCGTACACGATTCCCAAGGAAAAGTCTGCTCGCGTCTCTTGGGAGGCAAGGGAACTATTATACCTACGAAATCATTGAAAGGCTAGAGAAGTAGGGGAATGAGAAAAGACAAATTAATCTTAATCACTTTATTTCTCTCATCTCCCCCTCCACTTCACGTATTGCCATAAGCCTCCACAATTTAGGAATCAAAACATTTTTTCATACAGTCATCCTAAATAGTTTGTGAACAAATCTCTTTATTGCTTCTCTTGGTGTCCTAGCCTACGACACGCCCTATGCCTGCGGCACGGCTATGTCCTGAGCCCTTCGGGCACGGCTTGAGGCCGAACGGACACGCTACGCACATGAAGGAGCCTGCGCTTTGCGCTTACGCAGTCGCCTCTGTCGGGAAACCAGGAGTGCAGCGCTGCCTCACCGCTGCTTTGTCTAAGGCGTCTAAAGCCCTTTGGGCATGCGCCTTCGGCGTAGGGCGGTTGATATAAAAAGCATAATGTTCACGTCCTATCTGGGATTGCTGCATGACCCAGCTATTCTCCTCTTCCTCTCTGTGCGTCCTCTGTGCCTCTGCGGTTCAATAAAGAAAACTTCTTCTCTAATAAATAAGGAAATAAACCATGGAAAAGATAGCCATTATTGGATTCTCATGCCTCTTTCCTGATGCCAAAAACCCGGAAGAATTTTGGCAGAATCTTATCCAGCAGAAGGATTCAACATCATCAATTACTGCTGAAGAAATTGGAGTAGACCCGCAAGTTTTTTATGATCCAGTCAAAGGTAAACCAGACAAAATCTATTCTTTGAAGGGAGCATTCATCCGCGACTTTCAGTTTGATCCAACTGGTTACAAGCTACCAGCGGATTTCCTGCAAAGCTTAGATAACACCTTTCAATGGTCACTTGATGCTGCTAAACAAGCCTTACAACATAGTGGTTATTTAAGCAATCAATCTGTTCTCTCAAAATGTGGAGTGATATTAGGCTCTCTCTCGTTGCCTACAAAATTATCTAATCAATTATTCGCTCCCATGTATGAGCAGGTGTTAACACCTGCAATTAGAGAGCTTTTGCAGTGTGAGGAATTCAATTTGGCTTCCGCTAAAGCATCTGCAAAAGCCTCGACTTACAATGCAATGATTTCTGGCTTGCCAGCTGCCGTCATCGCCCAAGCCCTGGCTTTATCCAATATTCATTTGTGCATTGATGCAGCCTGTTCATCACCACTATATGCAGCGAAGCTTGCGTCTCATTATTTGTGGACGCATAAAGCAGATTTGATGTTAGCCGGGGGAATTAGCTGTTCTGATCCTCTGTTTTTACGGATGTTGTTTTCCGGTATTCAAGGATACCCGGAAGACAACGACCTGAGCCGTCCTCTGGACAAATCCTCTAGAGGACTCATGACTGCCGATGGAGTCGGGATGGTGGTGCTGAAACGATATAGCGATGCACTTAGAGATGGCGATCGCATTTATGCCACCATTGCCGGTAATGGGCTCTCCAACGATGGTCGAGGGAAACATTTGCTTAGCCCCAATTCTAAAGGGCAAATTCTCGCCTTTGAACGCGCTTACAAAGAGGCACAAATCAGCCCCAAAGATATTGATTATATGGAGTGCCACGCGACTGGCACATTGTTGGGAGATACTACCGAATTCAACTCAGTAGAAACGTTTTTTGGTCAGCATCAAGCAACGCCTTTAGTAGGTTCTGTCAAGGCTAACGTTGGTCACCTACTTGTCGCTGCTGGGTCAGTAAGCTTGATTAAAGTACTTTTAAGTATGTCCAAAGGTGTCATTCCCCCGACAATTCATGTTACTGACCCCATAGGATGCGAAAACAACGTCATTTCACCTCAAAGAATTGTCACAAGTACCGCCAAGTGGTCCCAAAAAGCACCAGTCAAACGAGCAGCCATCAGTGCATTTGGTTTTGGCGGAACCAATGCTCATATGATTCTAGAGTCACATTCACTCGAAGAGACTGACACGGTGAAAGAGGACACGGTGATAAATTCCCTCTCCGCGTCTCCTGCTATACAGCCTGCTAAAGTCGCCATTGTAGGTATGGATGCCTTTTTTGGTTCCTGCAATGGATTAGATGCTTTTGACCGCAGTATTTATGACGGAACGCAGCATTTTATACCCCTTCCGTCTGACAGATGGCACGGCTTAGAAGAACAACAAGACTTACTCAAGAAGTATGGGTTGCCAAACGCTCAAGCACCAGTAGGGGCATACATCCAAGATTTGGAAATAGATACCTTATCTTACAAAATCCCCCCGAATGAACTATCCAAGCTGAACCAGCAACAGATCTTACTTCTGAAAGTTGCCGATCGCGCCTTGAAAGATGCGGGAATCAAAGAAGGTGAAAATGTTGCAGTCATCATCGCCGCCGAGACAGAATTTTCTGTCCACCAGTTACAGCAGAGATGGAATCTCTCTTGGCAAATAAAAGAAAGCTTGATTGCTGGAGAAATTTCTTTACCAGAAGAAAAGATTGCTCAACTGGAAACTATCCTCAAAGATGGTGTTCACAATCCAGTAGAAATCGGCGAATATCTGAGTTATATCGCCAACATCATGGCAAGTCGCATTTCTTCCCTGTGGGATTTTACAGGTCCAGCATTCACCATCACAGCGGGCGAAAATTCCACTTTCAAGGTGTTGGAAGTTGCACAAATGCTACTGAGTGCTGGGGAAGTGGACGCTGTACTTGTGGGCGCTGTTGATTTAGCTGGCGGGGTAGAAAATATCTTGCTACGAAATCTCACCGCACAAATCAATACAGGAGTCAATACCCTCAGTTATGACCAAAAGGCGAATGGTTGGACGGTTGGTGAAGGTGCAGGCGCAGTTGTCCTGAAGCGCCACGACACAGCAACAAAGCAGGGCGGTCGCATTTATGCAGTCGTCGATGCCGTTAGTTTTGCACAACAGCATTCTACATCCAATGACTTGGATAGCCGTCTAACAACGCCTGATGCAGCAGCCGTCAACTCTGTCTCGAGACAAGCTTTTGAGATTGCAGGCGTCAAACCCACAGACATTGAATATCTAGAAGTTTGTGGGAGTGGTATTCCCCAAGAAGATGAAGCAGAAATCAAAGGTTTAATCCAGGCTTATCCAGCGGATAAAAATGCTCTTAATTGTGCGATCGCCTCTGGCGCTGCGCATTGCGCAATCGGCAGTGTCAAAGCAAATATCGGTCATACATATGTAGCATCAGGAATTGCCAGCTTAATTAAAACCGCTCTTTGTCTCTATCACAGATACATTCCCGCAACCCCCAAATGGTCTGGTGTCAAAAACCAAGAGGTTTGGCAGGATAGTCCTTTTTATGTCGCCACAGAATCAAGACCTTGGTTTTTGGGCAAAGACGCTAAAAAGCGAGTTGCTGCAATTAATAGCATGGGGATGGATGGGACTTACGCTCATGTCATCTTGTCAGAAGAACCTCAGGAGATACAGCGCCACAGCAAGTATTTGGAGCAAACACCTTATTATCTGTTCCCCATTGCAGCTGATAATCACTCCGATTTACTCCAGCAAATTAACGCTCTCAAAACAACCATCGAAAATTCTACTTCTTTAAACGTTACTGCAAGCCAAACTTTTGCTGCTTATAAGCAGCGTGTTGAAGCAAATTATGCCCTTGCAATTCTTGGACGAAACAAAAACGAATTAGCAAGGGAAATTGAAGCTGCCTTCAAAGGTGTGAATAATGCCTTTGAAAACGGGGAAGACTGGCAAACACCAGTAGGCAGTTATTTCACAGCTAAACCAATAGGTAAGAAGGGCGGTGTAGCATATGTTTATCCTGCTGCGGTTAATTCCTATCTTGGCATCGGTCGCAATCTCTTCCGCCTGTTTCCCAAAGTTCACGATGACTTGGTCATCAAAAGTCTTTTCAGCCTTTTTGCTGAAGTTTCTCAGCTCGTCTTTCCCAGAAGCTTGAATAAATTATCAACCAGGCAGTTGGAAAATCTCGAACAGCGATTGCTCAATAATTCCTTGGCAATCTTTGAAACTGACATGGCATTTGCCAGACTCATTACCACAATTATCCGAGATGATTTCCTCCTCAAGCCAAAATATGTTTTTGGGTATAGCCTGGGCGAGACTAGTATGATGGCGGCGATGGGGGTATGGAGCAACTTTAGCCAAGGGATTAACGCCTTTCATGCATCTCCTTTGTTTGGAGACAGGATATCTGGACCGAAAAACGCCGTGCGCGAATATTGGGGATTACCATCAGCACAACAATCGCCAGATGATAATTTTTGGAGTACCTATCTTCTGATGGCGACTCCATCCCAGGTGAGGGAATGCCTCAAAAATGAAAATCGCGTCTACTTGACTCAGATAAATTCACCAGAAGAAGTTTTAATTGCTGGTGATACAGCCGCCTGTCAGAGAGTGATAAAAAGTTTGGGTTGCAACGCTTTCCGCGCTCCCTTTAACCATGCAATCCACTGCGAACCGATGGCATCGGAGTACAACGAAATACTTAAAGTCAACACCTTGCCGTCCCACAACATACCTGGCGTTGTGTTTTACTCTGCAGCTGGGTACATGCCCATCAGACTTGATAGTGATGTCATCGCTCATAGTCTTACAAAAACCTTGTGTGAACAGGTTGATTTCCCTCAATTAGTGAACCGCGTCTACGACGATGGGGCAAGAATATTCGTCGAAGCAGGATCTGGCAATGTTTGTTCTCGATGGATTGATAAAATCCTAGAAAACAAAGAACATATCACCGTATCCCTCAATAGAAGAGGTATGGACGACCATACTTCTATTATCAGAGCATTAGCAAAACTTTTCAGTCATCAGGTTTCTCTGGACTTATCGCCTCTGTATAGTCAGACAACAGAAACATCCAGTCAACTTAAACCGACGGTGAAAACTGTCAACTTGGGTGGAAACAGGATTGTTGCCAAAATCTTGAGTGACGAAAACCGTACGCTTTTTGAGAATGTAGCTAGCAAAAAACCACTTCATCGTGTTAGCAACCAGCATCAAAATATTCCTCTCTCCATAGAGTCTGAACTCACAAATTCTTTCAAGGACTCAAGCAGTATCCACAATGGCATAAGTCATCTGGGCAACATAAAACTATCAACGACTAAGCAAGACGAAGAAAACGTGAAAAATACCACTAATAACAGTTTTGGAGCTAGGGAAGAGTTACAATCTTGTGAGTCAACTGTAACTCAAGAAATTATTTCTCAATCCATTCTGCATCCAATCACCACCACTCAAAATTTTGTCCATTCAGTGCCTTTCCCTGAGTTAACTCAGTCTCAGTACGAAAAGTTAAGTGCTAATAATTCTAGCGTTAATAAAGCTCATGCTAACTTCTTAAAATCTAGACAAGAATTTAGCCAACAAATGAGCGAAATTATTCAATTACAACTGGCTTGCGCTGAAAACTTACTGGTTTAGCCATTTGTTAGTAGGTAGTGGTTACTTGTTATTCTCAGGACTTAGGCAAAGTCATGAATAAACGAACCACAAAGGACGCAAAGAACACGAAGAACACGAAGAAATAAGAGTTTCAGAGAGTTCTTGCGTAAGTCCTAATTCCTTCACTATTGACAATTAACCACGAACTACTAACCACTAACGACTCTCTCTTACTCACAATTCAAGGGAATCACTACCGTGAAAACTGAAAATGCGGTATTAGGTAAATACAATAACGGTCTTAGCTTCTTTGGTCACTTCAATCACAATCAAGTTTGGAAAGGTGACTTAGATTGTGTGGCATTTGAACCATCAGATATCAAAGAAAAATTGCAGAATTTACATAAACCTTGTTACATCGTAAGAGTAGCAGGAAAAATTGGTGTCACCAACGAAGGTTATTCTTATCCTACTGATAATGGGACAGGACAAGTAGAATTGTTGATCGCAGTTCCACCGATCTCAACACATAATTTAGGAGACCCTAGTTTTCTTTCTTCTCATGGTGTGAAATACGCCTATGCTACTGGTGCAATGGCTGGCGCTATTGCATCTGAAGATATGGTGATTGCACTAGGAAAAGAGAAAATTTTGAGTTCCTTTGGTGCTGGTGGTTTAAGTCCAGACCGTCTTGAAGCAGCTATTAACCGTATTCAACAAGCCTTACCTCAAGGTCCCTACGCTTCTAATCTTATTCACAGTCCGAATGAACCTGCTATTGAACGCCGTGCAGTGGATATATACCTCAAATATGGGGTGAGAACAACAGAAGCTTCAGCATTTTTGGACTTGACTCCCAATATTGTCTATTACCGTGCTGCTGGGCTGGGCGTGAATGCAGCCAATCAAATTGAAATCAAAAACAAAGTCATTGCCAAAATCTCCCGTCGAGAAGTCGCTAGCAAATTTCTCCAACCAGCACCACTAAAAATTCTTAAAGAACTTGTTGCACAAGGACTCATCAGCGAGTTACAGGCAAATCTTGCAGCCCAGCTTCCCATCGCCGATGATATTACTGTAGAAGCTGATTCTGGCGGACATACAGACAATCGCCCCCTAGTTTGTCTCCTGCCTTCTATGTTGGCATTAAAAAATGAAATTCAGGAAAAATATCGTTACTCAACACCTATCAGAGTTGGAGTAGCTGGGGGAATTGGGACACCACAATCAGCAATAGCCGGCTTTATGATGGGTGCTGCTTATGTGGTGACTGGTTCGATTAATCAGTCGTGTGTTGAAGCTGGAACTTGTGATTTTACGAAGCAATTGTTAGCACAAGCAGAAATGGCTGACATGATGATGGCTCCAGCAGCAGATATGTTTGAGATGGGAGTTAAACTTCAAGTTTTAAAAAGAGGAACTATGTTCCCTCTACGAGCTCAGAAACTGTATGAGATATACAGGAATTATGACTCGATTGAAGATATCCCTATCGCAGAACGAGAAAAATTAGAAAAACAAATTTTTCGTAAGAGCCTTGCTCAGATATGGGAAGAAGCTGCAACTTATTTATCTAAAAGAAATCCTGAAAAACTAGGGAAAGCAATCAACAATCCCAAAATGAAAATGGCGGCAATTTTTCGCTGGTATTTAGGATTATCCTCTCGCTGGTCTAGTTCTGGAGAAAAGGGTCGAGAAGTCGATTATCAAATTTGGTGTGGTCCGGTGATGGGTAGTTTTAATGACTGGGTTCGTGGTTCTTATTTGGCTGAGCCAAAAAATCGCCGAGTCGTTGATGTTGCTGATCACATCATGACTGGAGCAGCATTTTTATACCGCATTCAAAGTTTAAAAATTCAAGGACTACAAATCTCAGACGACTACTGTCAGTATCATCCAGTTTGTTCTACTACCTTTTAAGAGCTACAAATTGAGGGGTTCAAGAAACCCGGTTTCTCAGAGAAACCGGGTTTCTAAGAAATCGCAGACTATTATGTTAGAGGTGTGTAAATAATGGCTTCAAAACAGTCTCATACGGCAGAAGAAATTCAAGCATGGCTAGTATCTATTCTTGCTGAGGCACTAAAAATCGAACCTGATGAAATCAATATCCAAGAGTCTTTAGAAAGCTACGGTTTAGACTCAGCCCAAGCTATGGTTTTAGTTACCCAAGCAGAGAAGATGCTGGGATTTGAAGTCTCTCCTACGCTGTTGTGGCATTACCCAAATATCGAAGCACTTTCACAGCGTTTAGCTGAAGAATCGCAAGATTTGGAGTCACAGGTTCAAGACGCGGGAGTTGCCCCTCGAACAAATCTTTCCGCTGTCAAGACGGTAACGCTCGATTTAAGTGCTGAAGCTGTTTTAGACCCGAACATCCGTCCTGCATCGACTTTTAAATTTACAAGTGAACTGGATAATGTCTTTTTAACTGGAGGAACAGGCTTTTTAGGAGCTTTTCTCATCCATGAACTGCTACAGACAACAAATGCAGATATCTATTGCTTAGTCCGTGCTGCTAATTCTGAGGAAGGCAAGCGCAAGCTGAAGAAAAACTTGCAACAATATGCGGTTTGGGAAGAAGAGTTTAGCCCCAGAATTATTGCTATTCCTGGAGATTTATCGCAGCCACTTTTAGGTATCAGTACTGAAGGGTTTGAAATGCTGGCAGCTAATCTTGACGCTGTGTATCATAGTGCTGCCACCCTGAATTATGTATATCCCTACTCAGCACTCAAGACTGCTAATGTTCTGGGAACGCAAGAAGTGATACGCTTAGCAAGCGAAATCAAAGTCAAACCTCTGCATTACGTTTCTAGTGTTGCTGTTTTTGAATCACCTGCTTATGCTGGCAAGGTCGTCAAAGAACAGGATAACTTTGACCATTGGGAGGGTATTTATCTCGGTTACTCTCAAACGAAATGGGTTGCTGAAAAGTTAGTTAAGATTGCCGGTGAGCGAGGACTTCCCATTACCATCCACAGACCACCATTGATAGCAGGGGACAGTCGAACAGGTGTGTCTAACACCCATGATTTTACCAACCTGATGATCAAGGGCTGTCTTGAGATGGGATGTTTTCCAGATGTGGATTATATGCTGGATATGTCTCCTGTAGATTATGTGAGCAAAGCGATTGTTTATCTATCAAGGCAAAAAGAATCTATAGGCAAAGCTTTCCATTTACAACATCCTGAACCTGTATCCTTAAAGATGTTAGTTGAATGGATGCGCTCTTTCGGTTTTCCAATTCAAATGCTTCCTTACGACGAGTGGCAAGCACAGTTAATGAAAAATGCGACTTCTGTGGAAAATCCTTTGTACACACTGCGACCTTTCTTGTTTGAACGGTGGTCTCAAGAAGGACTGACTATTCCAGATTTATACTTGCAAGCTAGAAGACCCTTTATCAGCTGTCAGGAAACACTCGATGCACTTGCAGGAAGCTCGATTGTTTGTCCACCGATAGACTCTAAATTGTTTATCACATACTCCTCTTACTTGATTGAAACCGGTTTTTTGAATGTTGCCTAGAAGTGCGCCACTAGCTTTGTTTGAAAGGTAATGTAGTGAGCGTGTTTCATTAATTCTAATGGATTACAAGATCCCCGACTTCTTTAAGAAGTCGGGGATCTGATCCCTATGATATGTCAAAATTAATGACATAAACTACTAGTTTGTATTATTGGTAATTGGTCTGAAGTTTAGACTTTTACTGCAATTGTTTCGATAAATAAGCGCTCTTAGCGTTGTGCATTAAACTTTTTGAGGCAGTCTGAGCGTTAAAAGCCGTCGCTCCAGACTGCCGTTTCTTTATGGATAATATGAATCAGCCAATGGGGAATGAGCAAATACTTACTTGGTAAGCTTTTTATTATAAATATTAGTGTTATTTATAATATCAGCTAAGAAAAAATAAAAATGTTATAATATGGTTAACCCCGTGCTTTGTTTGAAAGTAAGCTCCGTGAAGCAAAGCATTTCGGAAATTCTACTCTACCCCAACGGGTGCGCTCCGCTACGGAATTTAAGTTTGGTTATGGTTCACAGCGATAAATCACCCAAAAGAGCTGATATTAAAGTTGGTTAATCACTTCGTTTATGTTGTTATTTGTTATCAGCTACTAGTTAGTCTTTGAAAATAACTAATAATTAACAATTCACAACTCATAATTAACCACTAAAAGCAAATTTATGGAGGTATTGAAGTGGTAGCAACGTTCACAGGAAAAGTCGTTCTGGTGACTGGAGGCGGTTCGGGAATTGGCAGAGCTTCTGCACTAGCATTTGCCAGGGAAGGAGCAAAGGTCGTTGTTGCTGATGTAGCTGTTGAAGCGGGTGTTGATACAGTTAGCAAAATCGAGGCAAGCTGCGGTGAGGCTATTTTCGTTAAGACAGACGTTTCCAAGGCGGCTGAGGTCAAGAAACTGATTAAAAAAACTGTTGAGACCTATGGAGCGATCGATTGTGCATTTAACAATGCTGGTATCAAGGGAGTGAGTAGTTCAACGGCTGCTTGCACTGAGGACAACTGGGATCGAGTGCTCAACATTAATCTTAAGGGTGTGTGGTTGTGCATGAAATACCAAATTCCCTATATGCGGGAACAAGGCGGCGGAGCGATCGTCAATATGTCCGCCGCTGCTGGTTTGAGTAACTGCCTGGAACGTTTTCCTGCCTACACTGCCAGCAAGAATGCTGTCATAGGACTGACGAAAACCGCCGCCGTTGAATATGCAAAAGCGGGTATCCGCATCAACGCATTGTGTCCAGGCTACATCTACACACCAATGGTTGAAAGCGAGATTCATCAAAACCATCAAAACTCTGATTTGAAGGATTTGATGGCTAATAAAGTCCCTATGGGACGTTGGGGAACCCCGGAAGAAATCGCTGAGATTGCACTTTTTCTGTGTTCAGATACTGCTTCGTATGTCAACGGACATGCGATGGTTGTCGATGGTGGTTTAGTCGCATAGCCAGAAATTTAACAGTTACCAGTTATCAGTTATCAGTTATCAGTTATCAGTTGACAGTTAACAATTAACAATTAACAATTAACAGTTCACTGTCCACTATCCACTATCCACTGCGGCTGGTACTGTTCACTGTTCACTGTTCACTGTTCACTGTTTTAATCATTTATGCACGACAACAGAAAGCTTGGCAGATGTGCGGACCCTGTTTTCTCAAGTATGGTCTTTTGGGGTCTTGAGAGTGCTTCAATGATTGGGTGAGGTTTTCAAGATTAATACTGCCAGCATCTTAACTGCAAGCTACTACCCTCTACAGCAACAGCCGCAACAGAATTGTCAGCTGGTACCAACTCAAGCAAGCTCCATTTTTGCTCTGTCTTTAGCTTTGCTGGTTGTCCTGGAGTGAGGGAAACTTCTATTTGCTCGAGCTGAGCAATTCCTACTCCAGTTGCTTTTAAATATGCTTCTTTGCAAGTCCAGTAGCGGAAAAATACCTCTTGCATTTTGTTGGGAGGAAGCCCACACATGACTGCATATTCCCCAGGTGAAAAGTATCGTTTAGCAAGGGCAAGAACGTCAGAAATCGGGCGGATGTATTCTAGGTCTACTCCTACGAGGCGATCGCAAGTCACTGCACACAAAGCTAACCCAACTGAGTGAGTCAAGTTAAACGATAGTTTACTATCAGCAAACGTCTCACCTAACACTGGTTTGCCAGAGGATTCATAAGAGAACTGCAATTCTTGCGCCTCCACACCCAAGTAGCGACCCAATATAGTTCGCAGTATACCCCGACCAGCAATAAAACGCTGCCGATGCTGTTCTTTATAGAAACGCTTTGCTCGACAAACTTCGTCGCTGGAGAGGGTTGCTGCCAAATGTTGCAGCTGTCCTTCTGGTCTGTCAAGGTCAATTCGCCAGACATGAACTTCATTCTGCAACAAAGTTAAATCTGCCGATGCAGGCAGCCACAAATGATTTTCAACAGTCATTGAGTCACGCAGTAATAGTTAGCTAATGCCTGAATTTAGATACCTAAATTTTGAGAGGATTGGTGTTAACAGCGGTGTTCTTCCACTGTGAACGATCGCCCCCTACTCATTGTGCGGTAATTTACCACTCTCACGACAAGATGTAGGAGATGTGTGGATTTATCCGTCATTCCTCTCGTTTGGGCTTTCATCGGAAAGCCCCAATCTCACACTCAACAAATCAATGGTCTAACGGTGTTGTCGCTTTTTCCAAGAGATAGAAGAAAAAGTGCGTTGTCAAAATCGGTTTTGCTTTTTGACTTTCCCGTTATTATATAACTTTATGACCTGATTCCGATAGTCTTCTTGTAAGCGATTCTTAACTATTTTCAGACTTTTTTTGTTGAAGGGATAACAGGAACAAGGAGGACAAGGGAGAGAGGATAGAATGTATGAACGCAACTTGGTATCAGAAGCGATTTTATGGAGTCTTGCGTTCATCATATCGACGGGGAGTGTAGACCCAAACGCTACCATCGCACCGCTGAATCATCCGGGTTTTGCTTGACCCGACAAGAATGACTGTCCGCATATCAGCAAGTTCTGGTGCTAAATCTTCCAAAGTGTAAACCTCAACAGATTCTCCATCCCTGCCAAGGTTGCGGGCAAGTACCACGGTCGTATCAGGATGTCTGTAACGCAGTAATATATTTTTTGTCTCTGTTAGTTGCCAAAGGCGCTGCTTTGACACTGGGTTATAAAAAGCAATCACGAAATCAGCTTGGGCAGCAGCAGTAATTCGCTGTTCGATAATTGACCACGGCTTCAAGATGTCAGACAGGGAGATGGCGCAGAAGTCATGACCAAGCGGTGCACCAATTTTTGCCGCCGCTGCTTGCATCGCGGAAATACCCGGTGCGACTTGAATTTCGATACCTTGCCATTCTGGTTTTGCCTCTTGATCAAGCACTTCAAAGACTGCTGCTGCCATTGCATAAATACCGGGATCACCAGAGGATACCACCGCCACAAAACGCCCCTCTGCGGCTAAATCCAGCGCCATTCGCGCCCGTGCAAGTTCTTCCCGGTTGTCGGACTCATGCCGCCGTTTGCCGTTGCCAAGAGAACCGACTAATCCCAAGTAAGTAGAATAACCTACTAAATCAGTGGCATTACGTAAAATTTCCTTGACTTCCGGGGACATCCAATCGCTTTGTCCAGGGCCAGTGCCAATTATTGCCAAGCGACCACGTGGTTTACCTGTGCTATTGATATCGATGGGTAGGGGTGCGATCGCCATAGCACAGTTAAAGTCAAATGATTGCCGTTGCATGATCAACTGCCCAGAGGAAGCCGCTAAAGCCGCCGCCATTGCCACATCTGCGGTGTTGTTTTGTGACATGGCAGCGGCAATTTCATCGGTCGTAAAGAAGCGAATAGGCACGTTGAGGGCGTCGGCAATTGCTTGTAAAGCTGGATTGGCAGCATCAAGGGTACTGGCAAAGACTCCGGCAACGGATGCTGGGGCTAACTCAGCATCCGCTAGCATTTGCTGTACGAGGGCGATTTCCTCGGAACCCCACCCCCTGCCCCTCCCCGCAAGCGAGGAGGGGTGCCCGATAGGGCGGGGTGGGATGCAACTGACTCCAATCGCCACCGTTGCTGGGTGATAGACAAGGCGGGTTGAGGTGGAAACGACTGGCTTTTCTGTAATTTGTATAACTCTTTCTGCATCTTGGTCGATAGGTAACGAACTATTTCTCAACCAAGGTGCATCACCCTCCAACCTCACGGAATTTCCCGCCAACAAGTCGGACATGAAAGATTTGGCGTATTCGGGGTTCGCCAGATGATAGCCTGCTGGGGGATCTTCCAGTGCGATGCCAAAACGGATGTCACCTGTAGTTGTGATGGCAGGTTTGACATCCAGTACGCTGGCGATTTGGCGTGCCAGATTATTTACCCCATTGAGTCCGCCCAAAAGTGGCACCACTGCACTACCATCCTCAGCAACCGCAATAACTGGAGGTTCCTGTCGCTTGTTGGCAAGCAATGGGGCAAGGGTTCTGATCAGAATACCTGTAGCACAAATGCCAACGATGGGTGTTCCATTGGCGAATAACTCCCGCAGTGTCGTTCCAAACTCAGTAAAACTGACATCTACATCAGAAGTGCGACCCGCCAGCCCGTATAACTGCGCTCCTGGCAAGACACTGATAATTTTTTTTGCTACGGGGATGCTGTTTTGACCTAGCATCACAACGGCGAGTGCGATTTTGCTCATAGGACTGTAGTGGAAGTTAGTAGCTTTTTGTCGTTCCTAGATAGAACATTAGTACCATATGTGAAGTACTAAACGGAGCTTTTATGAAGCCACAGCTTAATATCATTACCCTTGGAGTCACCAGTTTACAACGCTCTCTCCAGTTTTACAGCGACGGCTTAGGATGGCGACCATCTAGCGCCAGCCAGGGTGATATCGTCTTTTTCAAATTAGGCACAGTTGTGCTAGCACTTTACCCACGAGAAAAGTTGGCAGAAGATGCAAGGGTCAGTCCATTTGGTCAGGGATTCTCTGGCTTTACCCTTGCATACAATACTAGGAGTAAAGAAGAGGTTGATGAAATACTCAAGGTGGCAGAAAGTGTAGGCGCAACAATTGCTAAGCAAGCGGAAAATGTTTTTTGGGGTGGTTACAGTGGTTATTTTACAGACCCAGATGGGTATCTCTGGGAAGTTGCTTGGAATCCATTTTTTGAACTGAGTGAAGATGGTAGCTTAGTACTGCCATTACCAGAATCCCTGTGAACTAAGTACAGCATTTTATAAATCCGTAGCGTTTCTTTCGCCCAGCTAGTAAGACTGAAGCGGCTCGTGATTCGTTACGAACTTGTGAAATTTTGTACTCAGAATCCCCCACGTTCTACGCGTGGGGAGTGCCAATTTACCTATAAATGGCTCTTACTTGGAACCAAAACCATTGAAAAGTAAGGCACTTGGGCTGGATCTACGTCATCCAAAGGTATGGTTCGCTGGTTTGCCATCGTCCCTCGCTCAATGTAACGCGCCCGTGAGGCAAGCCCTAATTTATACAGCGCATCAGAAACTTTCGTGAAATGTCGCTGCAGCTTGATAATGGCGGCAGCATCAGCATTTAACAATTGTGCTTCTAGGACTTCGGCTGGCAACGTGGCTGGCAGTACGCTGAAAATATCGTTTCGGTAACTCAGGGGGACTCCTAATGCTGAAGCACATCCCATCGGTGAAGAAACCCCTGGCACGACTTCTGTTTCAAACTGGTCAGACAGCCGCGTGAATACGTACATGAACGAGCCGTAAAATAATGGATCGCCTTCGCACAGGACTACCACATCCCGTCCGGCGGCAAGATGTTCGGCAATAGGCGTGACAACCTGGTCATAAACCGGTTGTGCTGCATACGGATCAAGCGCACGCGGGAGATGATATTTTACCTCGATTTGATTACCAGGGAGATATTGGGCTACGATACCTCTAGCAATACTCTCTTTATCTTCTGCGGATTGATAAGCAACCACTGGGCAAGAACGTAGTAACCGCAGTGCTTTCAGTGTTAAAAGTTCCGGATCTCCTGGACCGACTCCAACTCCATAAAGACGACCTTTCGCCATCATTCTTCCTCCGTTGCTAAGGCGTTAACTGCAGCAGCGGTAATGGCACTTCCACCCCGCCGACCATGCAATGTTATAAATGGGACACCACGACTATCTGCTGCCAGTGCGGCTTTCGATTCTGCTGCCCCTACAAATCCCACAGGAAAACCTAGAATCAGCGCTGGTTTTGGTGCCCCAGCATCCAGCATTTCCAGTAACCGGAACAAGGCAGTCGGTGCATTGCCAATTGCCACCACAGCCCCTTCTAACTTTGGTAGCCACAATTCCAAAGCAGCGGCAGAACGGGTGTTTCCCAGTTTTTGGGCAAGTTCTGGCACTTCTGGATCATTGAGGGTGCAAATCACCCCATTGTCTGCTGGCAGTCGCCGCCGCGTAATTCCTTCTGCCACCATCCGGCAATCACACAGAATTGGTGCCGCTGCTGCTAAAGCTGTACGCCCCGATACCACAGCTGTTGGTGCAGCTGCTATATCATCAACAATATCTGTCATGCCGCAAGCATGAATCAGACGCACGGCAACCTTCGCGACATCCGGGGCAAGTACAGACAGATTTGCCTCTGCGCGAATAGTGGCAAAGGATTTGCGATATATTTCGTTACCATCTCGAATGTAGTCAATAGTCATTTGTCATTTGTCCCTAGTGCCTCACATCCCCTTGCTCAAACAACCGTTGCAAATCTTCAATAGCATATCGGTTAGCGAATTCCCCAAATGATTCATTGGGAGTAGCACGTTTTGCCATATAGATTTGCAGCATCCGTTCTAGCAATAGGGATAATTCTGGAAACGATACTAAACTGTAAACTTCTCGTCCAAATTTCTCCTTGCTGTCACCATCACCCACGTAGACTTTATAACCTTCCACCGTTTTCCCCTCCTGCTCAATAGTGACACCAAGGAGGGCGATATCGCTTCTGCTGTGTTGGGCACAGGATTTTTCGCAACCTGTGAAGTGAATGTTAACTGGTTGGTCGAGAGTGAGGCAACTATCCAGATACTTAGCTAGTGCCAAGGCGTGACCTTTGGTATCTGTTGCTGAAGACGCACATCCTGTATTGCCAGCACAGGCGACTAAGGCGCTGCGAATGTTGGTTGCAGACCAATGCAATCCTAAGTTTTCGATTTGACTTTGTGCTTGAGGAACCGACTGATGGGGAATATCTGATATGAGAAGGTTTTGCCAAGGCGTCAGCCGAAGAGTACTAGTGCCATATGTTTCCGCAATATCCGCTAGACCACGCATTTGCCAAGTTTCCAACTTACCAACGGGTAGCACAACACCAATGTAAAATAATCCTTTCTGTCGTTGGGGATGAACACCTATGTGCTGGTATCTGTTTATGGTAGAGACGTTGTATCCGAGAGTTCTACATCTGTCCACGTCACTCCATATTGGATACACTCGCCGCAATCGATAAGGAAGATGATGCTCAACTTCTTGGAAAAATCTTTCAATGCCTAAGTCGTTCAAAACCTGCCAGAGACGTGGCTGGCGGGATTTGCGATGGGGAATTATCTTGCCAGTCCCTACTGCTAAATGCTGTAAATAAACTTTCGCGAATCCAGCCACGACTTCTAGACATTCCTCTGGTTTCAGGAGAATGCCTGTATCAATGAATGGTTCAACCTGCGATACACCTAAATTCAACTTAAGCTGGAAGTAAACGTTTGTACCAACCATGACAGCGGTTAGGGCGATATCATTGAGGCGATCGCCTATCGACACAGAACCACCGCCATCAAAAGCAACGCTAAATTTTGGTGAAAGTGGTGCTAGCTCTGCGTGAGCCGCAATATAATTATCCCATTCGCAGATGAACGGTCGAGTATCAATTAATTCGTATGGATCAATGCCTGCTGTAGGACTACCCATGATGTTTCGCAGATGGTCAACCTCTGGAAGAGTTGAAGCTATGCCAATTTCCTGCAAGACTCTCAAAACATCAGCGGTCATTTCCTTGCGGATTTCACGGACTTGGAGGTTGGCGCGATTGGTAATATGAACATAGCCAGTTCCAAACTCGTCAGCTAAGTCAGCTATCACACGACACTGCTGGCTAGCGAGTATTCCTCTAGGTATGCGGATGCGAGATAATATGCCGTCCCGCGCGGACGTTCGATAAAAAAGACCAGGACAACTAACAGAATGATACGGTAATGACACGCCTGCAACTCCTTCCCTGTGCAACGCAGGGAGCAGATAAGAACTGTGTCCGTAAGACACCCTTAGAGTTGGCATTCTGACTTACAAAGCCAAAAGTTATAACTTTTTACTTGATTACAGCTGCGGCACAGTCCCGGAATTTCACCGGACTTTCCCCACTCCAAGTGTGTGTAGTTTAGCATGAGTTGACAACTCCTCGGGCTAAAGCCTTTGAGGATTCTTCCTTCATCCAACATTGCCTCTAAAAGCAGTGCCTTTAGATGGTCTTACACGTTGTCCAAAAGCAGTAGCGTTTCGGCCCTCCCGCCAAAAGCCGTAAACCTTCATCTCTAATATTTCTAGCTGCGTTCAAATCCCTGTCGTGTAATGTTTGACATTTAGGACACTGCCAGCTACGAATATCCAAACTTAGGTTATCTACTTGATGTAGGCAGTTACTACAGGTCTTTGAACTGGGAAAGAATCTATCTACTTCAATGTAGGTTTTTCCTTGCCATTGTGCCTTATACTTCAACATGGTGCAGAATTGACCCCACCCAGCATCACTCTAAATGCACAAATGGTTATCAGTGGTCGGTATTGGTGAGGATGGGCTATCGGGATTGAGTGCGATCGCCTCTGGCGGGGCTTTGCCCATCGCCCGTTCTCTTGTTGAGCGTGCAGAAGTGATCGTCGGGGGAAAACGCCATCTCGCCATGCTACCACCAGACGACCCGCGCGAGAAACTCATCTGGACTTCCCCCATCAGTGATTCGATAGAAGAAATTCTCCGTCGCCGGGGTCAGTCTGTCTGCGTATTGGCAAGTGGTGACCCCATGTGCTTTGGTATCGGTGTCACCCTTACCCGCAAGATTCCGATTTCTGAGATGACTATCATCCCCGCACCGTCATCCTTCAGTCTCGCCTGTGCCAGATTGGGATGGTCGCTTACCGAAGTCGAGACATTAAGTTTAAATGGTCGTCCCCCTGCTCTGATTCAAGCTGCTATCTACCCGAAAGCGCGTCTATTAATATTAAGTGAAGGGAAGGAAACCCCGGCACTTGTGGCTGAAATATTGACAAAACGCGGCTTTAGTGGTAGTAAAATTACAGTTCTTGAACACATGGGCGGTTCTCAGGAACGAATTATCGAAGGCACAGCCGTGTCATGGACGACAACAGAACTTGCTGATTTAAACACCATAGCTGTAGAGTGTATTGCTGATGCTGGAGTCGTGCCGTTACCTCGGCTAGCAGGATTGCCGGATGACGCTTATCATCATGATGGACAGTTGACAAAGCGTGAGGTACGGGCAATAACACTCTCCGCTTTGGCTCCCACACCGGGACAGTTATTGTGGGATGTGGGTGCTGGGTGTGGTTCCATTGGTATTGAGTGGATGCGGAGTCATCCTCGATGTCGGGCGATCGCTATTGAGCAAAACTCCACCCGACTCCAATATATTGCTGACAACGCGGCCGCCCTTGGTACACCTTATTTACAAATTGTTGCAGGCAAAGCTCCCGCTGCACTCAAAGACTTGCCTCAACCAGACGCCATATTTGTTGGTGGTGGTGCAACAACAGAAGGTTTGTTTGAGGTTTGTTGGGAAGCTTTGCCTCCGGGTGGGCGTTTTGTTGCCAATGCAGTCACAGTTGAAAGTGAACAGAAGCTGTTGCAATGGCACAATCAAGTGGGCGGGGAGTTGATTCGCGTTGGTGTTCAACGCGCTGCTCCCATCGGTGGGTTTTTGGGATGGAAGCCGATGGTGCCGGTGACGCAGTGGGTGGTAGTGAAGTAGTTGGAAGGGAAAATTCTTTCGAGTTGCAAATAAGCAAGCAAAGCAGAGGCATCCAAAACCACCGTCATGCGCCCATTTCCCACTTGGCTTCCTCGCGTCGTTCCGCCATCAACTCATCCGTTAAACTTATTCCTTTCGGCAGTTGCGAAAACCGAGCCTTCAGGCGCTGTTTAATCGCCTCCTGCTTTTCCAAAATCAGCCGTCCTTCTTCAGGACGAGCAACTAGTGTATCTCCCTCCTCAAAACCTAACAGCCGCCGTAGAGCTGCAGGAATCACCAAACGCCCTTGGCGATCGAGATGGACTTCAACATATTTAGATGGTTCGACCATAGATCCACTTTTTATGCCACCTTGAATTTATATGTGCCATAAAAATGAAGTTTGTGGCAATAATCAGTTATACTCAGTCTCCAGTCACGGCAAATGGCACAACGAAGTAGGCAGGGAGCTAATTCGTGTTGCTATGCAAAGGGCTGCTCCTATTAGCGGGTTTTTGGCATGGAAGCCGATGGTGCCAGTGACGCAGTGGGTGGTGGTGAAGTAGTTGGAAGCAAACATCTATACCCCTCTTAGCAGTGAGTATCCGTAGGGTATTCCATAATAGAATTTATGGTGACAAGAAGAATTCGGAGATAACGTGTCTGACAACTTACTAATGTGTATAGGCGATGGTGACAATATAGGTGATGTAATTGATTTTTATTTACTTTCACAAAATCTTGAAGAAGCTAGCAAGTTTTCATTTCAGGTAAAAGCAGCTATGAAAGTCTTCGCAAGTCGCTTCGGGAAGCAAAAGCTGGTAAAACCAGACCAATTTCTGAATTGTGGGATGGAATAGATGTCGAGTGAACTTCCCTCAGTTGAAATAAAATTTACTGATGAATTTAAGCGCAAACTACGCACCCTCTCCAAAAAGTATTGTCAAATTCGGTCTGATGTGCAGCCAGTCATTGATGGAATTTACTGCATAAGAGCTAAATGCAGCACGTCAGCTTTGACTTGATAGAGTTGTCGAGTATTTTTTGGCGAAGCAAGGTATTGAAGTTTTATTTGTTCAAGGTTCCGTGGTATCAGATTCAACAGATGAGTTTTCAGATGTTGACTTTCGGGTTGTAGTTCAACCATCAGTCGATGGTGGTGAAGTCAAGCGAGACTAAGGGATAGAAGAGGACAAGCACTTTATGTCATCCGATATATGTGAGCGAACTCCAGTAACGATTAACTTAAATTAGGAAAATGCGCGAATGTCCTGGTGTACGCCAAAGGGAACCCATGAAAGACCTTTGACTTACTTTTTGATGGCACTCATGTACAGCCTGATTGCCTGCGTTCAGTCTTCGGAAGTCTGAATAGGCTCGCCATGCTGTTGTGCTGCCGTCTTCAGGCAGAAGTCTAAACTCGGAAATTAACCTGTATTAGGAAGTGGGCGATGCACATTGGATTTCTCAACCCTCAGGGCAACTTTGATTCAGGCAATAGTCATATGACCGAACATCCGGATTTTGGGGGTCAGCTGATTTACGTCAAGCAAGTCGCCATAGCAATAGCTCAAAAAGGTCACAAAGTTGATATTCTCACCCGCCAAATCATTGACCCCCAGTGGCCAGAGTTTGCTGAAGGGTTGGACACTTATCCAGGCGTCGATAATGTACGCATTATCCGGCTACCAGCAGGACCAAAAGAATTTCTGGCTAAAGAGTTTTTGTGGCCTCATCTGGTGAGTGATTGGGTACCCAACATCCTGAAATTTTATCAAGAGGAGGGTGGTTTACCCGATGCTATGACTGCTCACTACGCCGATGGGGGACTATGCGGCGTTTTGATTGAGGAGGAGACAGGCATACCTTTTACCTTTACTGCTCATTCTCTCGGTGCGCAAAAGATAGACAAACTGGAGGTCACTCCAGAAAATCTCGCCCAAATAGACGAGCAATTCCATTTCAGATACCGCATCCTAGCCGAACGCCTGAGCATGAATCGCTCGGCTATTAATATCACCAGTACACGACAAGAACGCTTTGAACAGTACTCTCACCCTGTCTATCGTGATGCAGTGGACGTAGACAACGACAACCGCTTTGCGGTGATTCCACCAGGAGCAGATTTCTCCATCTTCGGTGCTGAGGCGCGTTCCGAAAACGAGGAAGCTACCGAAGAGATCATTCAGCAGCGATTGGCACGCGACATTACAGAGTCACGTCGGGATTTGCCCGCCATCGTGGCATCGAGTCGATTAGAGCCTAAAAAAAACGTATTAGGGCTAGTGCAAGCCTTCGCAATGAGTCAAACGCTTCAGGAACGAGCGAACTTGTTGCTGCTTACAGGAGGGCTGGACGATCCGCTGCGAGAGAAGGCGAGCGACGACGTGACCGAAGAGGTATTAGCCCCCATCCGGCAGGTGGTCGAAGAAAACAATTTGTGGGGCAAGATCAGTGCTTTTGGTTTGTCAGAAGGACAAGAGGCACTGGCTGCAACTTATCGGTTTATGGCTAAACGGCGCTCGGTATTTGCGCTGACTGCACTCTATGAACCCTTTGGCTTGGCTCCCTTAGAAGCGGCAGCAGCGGGTTTACCAGTGGTAGCAACCCAGAACGGTGGTCCCAGCGAGAGCCTGCGAAAAGGAGATACCGAATATGGCGTACTCGTTGACCCAGAAGACCCAGCTGATATTGCGCGAGGCTTGGAGCGGTTGCTATGCGATGAAAAACAGTGGGAGTATTTTGCTCAGGCTGGTCAGCAGCGGGTGCTGAAGACGTACACCTGGGAAAGTACCGCCGAGAACTACCTGACCCTGATCGAGCAGATGGTTTCCTCACCACAGGCACGCACTCGGGATCAACTCCTCCCAATCCATCCCTACTTTCTTAATCCACAACCGCAGACAGATGTTTCCTTGGAAGAATTGAGCAATATCTACTTTGGGTCTAACCAAAAGGCACTAAGTACACCAAGCGTTTAAAAGGGTTTCCCAATCCTGAACCCATTAATTTTAAAGTTCTCGCTCCCGCTAACAAAGTTCGTGAACAAGCGAAGGACACAAGCTATGCCATCCCAAACTGAAGAATTCACTATTGGTGTTGAAGAGGAATATCAAATTATCAACCCCGTGACACGGGAATTGAGTTCGCGTGTGGAACACGTTCTCCCGAAAGCTGAGAAAGCACTTGGCTCTGAGGTGCAGCCAGAAGCCCAGCGATCGCAGATAGAAATTGGTACGCCCATCTGTCGAACACTTGCGGATGTGCGTTCTGAGCTTGTTCGTTTGCGACGCGAAGTGATTATAGCGGCTGCCAAGGACGGTAACCAAATTGCCGCCGCCGGGACGCACCCGTTCTCGCACTGGGATGAACAGCAGCTCACGCCCAAAGAACGTTATCTAGGGCTGATGCGAGATTATCAACAACTCACCCGTGAGCTAGTGATCTTTGGCTGTCATGTGCATGTAGGGATAAGCGATCGCTCTGTTGCCATCCAGGTGATGAACCGTGCCCGTGTGTGGCTTTCCCCGCTCTTGGCACTGTCGGCGTCCTCGCCCTTCTGGTTAGGTACGGATACAGGCTATGCAAGTTATCGTACCGAGATTTGGAGCCGATGGCCGCTATCCGGTCCGCCGCTGATATTCGAGTCCGTAGCCGAGTACGAAGCGCTTGTACAAGCTCTGGTGGAGACGAAAAGTGTAGCGGAGGCGACGAAGATTTACTGGGATGTGCGTTTGTCAGAACGCTTCCCGACAATAGAGTTTCGAGTCACGGATATCTGCCAAACGGTGGATGAAGCGGTGATGGTGGCGGGGCTTGTGCGGGCTTTGGCGCGGACTTGTTACGAACAAGCAATGCGGGATGAACCGTTTCCTGCGGTGCGCCACGAACTCATACGCGCCGCTATTTGGCGTGCGGCACGCTATGGATTAGATGAGGATTTAATCGACGTTGGCGCTATGAAAGCTGTAAAGGCGCGTGAGTTGGTTGAGAGCTTTCTCGCCTTCGTGCGTCCATCGCTTGAGGAGTATGGAGAATGGGATGAAGTCTCATCTCTTGTACATGAAACCATGCAGCGAGGGAACGGCGCAACACGGCAGCGCGAAGTTTACAAGCGAACGGGGCGTTTGGAAGATGTGGTTGATCTCATCGTCCGAGAAACGGCAAAAGGGATAGCGTCAGTATAGGGGACAAAATTTTATGCTAGTTCACATCATCGCCGATTACGGCTTTGGCGACCTCGCCTTCGCAGAAGTCGTGCAGCGCCTCAAACTCTATCTACCGGATGCTGAGCCGATACTCACACCCGTGCCTCCTTTTGCTACCCTAGCGGCAGGATTTTGTATCGCCCAGTTGGGCTTGAATAAAGCCCCCGCCGGGACAATTATTTACCACAACGTTGCGCCGCGAGAAGATGATGAACAGGCGCGTGCAGGGAATGCGGGTGAGCGTCTTGCTTTTGCACGCCTGCCAACGGGTGTGCGCGTTATCGGCGTCAATGCTGGTTATGCCTTCTCATTCGTGCGCGATCTGGCAGTCGAGTTGCGCTGGGCTGCTGTAGCAGCTGAAGGTTCACAGTTTCGTTCTCGTGACCTGTTTCCGGAAGCCGCAGGGGCGATCGCCCTGGGTCAACCTGATGCTCTAGATGAGGAGATTCCCCCTTCTGAGATACCCGACGTACCACCCAATTGTATTGCCTATATTGACGGCTACGGCAACTTGAAAACCACGATTAAACATGAGGCTAGTAAGGCGCACGAAGGTCAGGCTGTGCGTTTGCACATCGGTGAGAGGGAACTGGAAGCGATCAAGAGTGATGGCAGCTTTGCCGTCGAATCCGGACAGTTAGCGTTTGCACCTGGTAGCAGTGGCTGGACGAATGAACAAGGCGAACATACGCGCTGGATGGAAGTTTTCCTGCGCGGTGGTAATGCCTGGGAATCATTTAATTATCCAGCGATCGGCACACATATACAGATCAGTTAAGGGTTCGCGAGTTGAGTGCAATACATCAAGAAATAAGAACCACAGATGGACGAGGCAGTGCGTTGCGGGGGTTCCCCCGTTGAAGCAACTGCCGTACAGATGGACACAGATAAATAATTAGTTCATCCAAACGAGAAGCCCTATTTTTACACTGTTTTTTATCGCTTAAACAATGTCTGAGCCATTAATCATCGTTGATGTCCAATCCGGTTTTGTCAACGAATTTACTCATCACATCGGGCAACGAGTTGCTCGTTTAATCGAGCGAAATGAGTATACACCAGTTTTATTCACTCGCTTCGTCAACACACCTGATGGACCGTACCAGAAATTCCTTGATTGGCACAGCTGTGCTAATGAGCCAGAAATTGATATTGTCCCAGAACTACAACCCTGGGTTCAACCGGAAAGAGTTTTTTCTAAGCTGGGGCTGTGCGGGATACCGGATGACCTGAGAGACTACCTTATGGAGCAGTGTTTTGAACGGGTTTTCATAGTCGGCATTGACACTGATATGTGTGTGTTGAAAATCGCGATGGATTTTTTTGACATTGGCATTGAACCGATCGTACTAACTGATTGCTGCGCGAGTACGGCTGGCTTACAGGCGCACTTGGCGGGGTTGGCAGTACTCAGTCGGAATATCGGTGCTTTTCGTCTGCGTGAAGCTGGTCTTTCTGAGGGTTCGCTAGCCGCGCCAGTACAAAAAAGCAGGGAATAGACGTTCAACGAACCAAGCTGTATTGACACTCCTCAGCCTGAGGGCATGAGGATTCTTGCTTCAACCGTCCTCCCTAGATACCCAAATGCAAGCATTCAAATACCCCCGTTTGGATACGTCCACAAGCGTACACGGACTGCCCGACCGCGTTTGAAACGATTTATTCAATTTCTTGCCATGACTTCCACTTGTACAAGATTCAGGATTTGTTGCTACCAGGGTTCCGGTTCAGAAGTTGACCGCTAGACCTACTTCGCTTTTTATATGTGCGCTTTACCGCTAATATGTATAATACCGTACTTCTAGTACAAAAATCAACCTCAAAATTCGCCCTTCTAGGGCGAGGCTTTAAACCCATTATTTTGGTAAAAGGATTTCAAAAAGATGCAGATAATACCTAACATTCTTAGCCTGCACTAGTATTATTCCAGACGACAAACTAACCCGCTATCTGGTTGTGAATCAGTAAAAGCCCTAATTTATCCTGAAGAACAATGGAATTCAGTGCAGAAGAGCTAAATGCAGCACGTCAGCTTTTACTTGATAGAGTTGTCGAGTATTTTTTGGCGAAGCAAGGTATTGAAGTTTTATTTGTTCAAGGTTCCGTGGCATCAGGTTCAACAGATGAGTTTTCAGATATTGACTTTCGGGTTGTAGTTCAGCCAGAATTTTATGAGCACTTCCTTTGGGAACGTTTTTCTGCTCCCAAGCACTGGGGAGAATGGCTATACAATGAATGGACAGGAATTCAGTGGGTTTGCGTCTCTCACTTCAAACCATTCAACAAAATTGATGTCCTTTACTTCAAGCCAGAGCATCTTCAGCCATCCCCTTGGTACTTAAAACCCATTCAAGTTATTTACGACCCCAAAACTCTGATAAATCAGGTTATTGAAGCGTCTCAAGGCTTAGAGTTCACTTTAGATGTTGATGAAGTCAATCGCCTGATCAGTAAAGGGCTAGCACAAGCAGAGGAAGTATATCGTCGAGTCATGCGTGGAGAACTTTTCTATGCTCAATCTCTTCTTGACAACTTTCGAGGAAGCATGATGCAGATCGACGATTTTTTCCTCAAAAATCCCTCATCTTCTATGGCTCCAGCTTCTCACTTCGAGCAGCGCGGTAGTCAAGCATTGATTGAGGCTCTGAAACACTCTTATACGTTACTGGATAAGCAATCCACTCTTAATGCTTTAGGTGTATTGCTGAACGTTTACCAAGATCAAGTTATCAAAGCTCACGAAATGCTATCGTTACAACGAGATAGGGAAACAGATATGTACTGGATTGATATTCTGATAAAGTTGTGTGAGGTTTCCCTTTAGATTGGACTAGTAATTGCGCTAGTAAAGTGTAGTAATATTTACACCGAACGGCAGGTTCAAGCGAATAAGGTATGTATTTCATCCTGAGGCGATCGCTTCTTCCGCAGGGAAAGCACCATCATAAAAGTACAGATTTTGGTTCTGTCCGTGTCTGCATTCATACATCTTCCATGAAGCGGTGAAGCAGGCTCTTCTAAAGGAACAGTGGGTGATTACAGACGACCCACTGAAGTTTAAATTTGGAAATGTCAACTTTCAAGTTGATCTAGGCGCAGAGAGATTGGTTGCAGCAGAAAGAGCAGGTGAAAAAATAGCAGTTGAGATTAAGAGCTTTTTAAATCCGTCTGCAATTACGGATTTTTACGCTGCCTTGGGACAGTTTCTCAGTTATCGGCTTGCACTGGAAGCTACTGAACCGGATCGAGTACTGTACCTGGCTGTTCCGTTGGACACTTACCGAACATTTTTTCAATTTGAGTTCACGCAAACTGCGGTACAACGATATCAGGTTCTACTAATTGTGTATGACCCAGTGAATGAGGTGATTGTACAGTGGACAAAATAACAAAGTATCGGGAGTATATTCAAACATTGCTAACTCGTTATGCAACTGATGATGTCTCAGATAACGAAGTGGAGGTTCAACTCGTTTTCGACAAAGAGCGAGATCATTACCAGTGGATGAATGTAGGTTGGCAACAGTTCAATCGTATTTACCGATGCGTCATGCATTTCGACATTAAGGATGGAAAAATTTGGCTTCAGCAGAATTTGACAGATCAGAACCCAGCTGAGGAATTAGTTGCAATGGGAGTGCCAAGAGAAGACATTGTGCTGGGGTTGCAGCCTCCCTACAAGCGGCAGTACACGGAGTATGGTGTTGCTTAGAAAGGAGCCTCGTTATTAAGGCAACTGCTTGAGCGGCGATGCTTCCAAAGGAGCCGCCCTGCTCCGCGCGATCGCGCCTCTGTTACTCACAGTAGTTCAACAAACTCGTCCACAGTCAAACCCACTTGCCGGATGATCGCACGCAATGTTCCTCGATCTAGTTCCTTATGCTCTGGCACAGTGACTGTCGTTTTAGGTTCTTCGCGAACTAAAATGATGTGACTTCCACGCTGCCGATTCACGACAAAGCCGATTTTCTCAAGTGCTTTAACACATTCTGCACCTGAAACGACAGGCAGTTTACTCATACCAGCACAACTTCAACTCTGTCCTCTGGAACAGGTTCACCTCGGTCTTGCAGAACTTCAATGTAGAGAGCGATCGCCTCTTCAATATTCGCTAGAGCTTCCTCACGAGTTTTCCCCTGGCTGATGCAACCCGGCAAACTCGGTACCTCGACGACAAAATAACCATCTTCGCCAGGATACAGCAGTACCTTACGCTTTGATTCGGCTTGAGGTCTTGCCTCTGTCATTGGTCAACACCTACTCGGTGACTTCATCCAAATGCTAACACTCTATAGCTGATTTACTAACCACGCCACAGCACTCTCTACATCACTCACCTTTTCTCCTAGTGGAGTTGCTGGACGCTTCACCATCACGACCCTTATCCCAAGCTCCCGCGCTGCAATAATCTTGGCATAAGTAGCATCACCGCCGCTATTCTTACTGACTATAGTATCAATCTCATGTTCAATTAAAAGTTTGCGCTCATTATCTAGGGCAAAGGGACCGCGATCGCACAATATCATTCCTGGTGGCACCAATGCATCAGGGGCGGGGGGGTCAATCAGCCGCATCAAAAACCAAATATCCTCCAAACTGGCAAAGGGGGCAAGTTGCTGCCTACCGATAGTTAGGAATACCCGTTTGGCAAATTCAGGTAATACGGCGGCGGCTGCTTCTACACTATCAACTTCAACCCATTGGTCACCAGCAAGACGCTCCCATGCTGGACGGATGAGCATCAGATGCGGTATTTTACAGGTAGTAGCGGCTGCTGCTGCATGAAAAGACATTTGCGCGGCAAAAGGATGAGTCGCATCAATAAGCATATCGATTTTGGCATTACGCAGGTATTCAACCAGCCCCGCTTCACCGCCAAAACCGCCGATACGCAGCATTCCTCGTGGGGCTTGTGGTTGACTGGTGCGACCTGCTAGAGATGTGATAACTTCTACCTCTGGGATAGCCGAGGCTTTAGCTGCCAATTCTGCTGCATCACTTGTTCCGCCAAGAATAAGAAGAAGTTTCATACATAGCAGAATAAAACAAAGAAGGATATTAATGCAATGCCGTGCAATTTGAATTTATACTGATTTTCTTTGATAATTTAATAAGAAATTTTTAGTAGAGTGGGCAATGCTCACTAAATCTTATATGTGCAGCAAACATCATTGCCCACCCTACAAAATCTAATTTACCAAATAATTTCAGAAGCGCTTACTTTCTTATTTTTATTTTCCTTAATTAGAGATACTGAAACAAAATTTCAGCATCTTTTTCTCTAACTCATACCTACTTAGTTGTTACCAAAAAATATGATTATTTTACTAACTAAGTTGGCAAAATAATATTGAATTGATAATAATTTTTATCTGTATTGCTATAATCAAAAACTTACTGTATCCTCAGTAATGAAAAGCTTTTCATTACTGTTCCTAACTGGAATATTCCTCAAAAATAAATTCATTATAAAAGCAACATCTCATGACTGTTATCCAAATAATCATGCTTGCTGCGGTTTTCTTAATAGCAAGCATTATCAGTGTGATTGGTGGTAGCACTTCCCTCATTACCGTGCCAGTCATGCTTGAGTTTAGAGTTGAACCGCGCACTGCCCTTGCGACTAATATGTTGGCGTTAACCTTAATGAGTATTGGAGGTACATTGCCTTTTATTGGTAAAAAAGTGATTGATACACTTCGCTTACCACTACTGATAGTCCTAACACTGGCTGGCTCAATTTTGGGAGCATTACTTGTTCTTATTGTGCCGTCAAAATCAATGCCACTTATTATTTCTATTTCAATGATTGCAGTTGCTGTGCTGTCAATTGCCAACCGAAATGCTGGAGTCGTTCCATCTGTGGGAATACCTTCACGGATAGCAGAAATAGCAGGGTATATAGTCACTTTCGTGCTTGGTATTTACGGTGGCTTTTTCAGTGGCGGTTACGTGACTTTGCTAACAGCAGCCTACATTATGCTATTTCGTATGACATTTATTCAAGCAATAGCTACGACCAAAGTCATTAATGTATTTTCCTCACTTGTTGCCACCCTAATATTTATAAAGCATGGAATAGTAGATTACCAACTAGGTATGATTCTTGGTCTTGCTATGTTTATAGGTGGAATTATTGGAGGGCGTATGACCCTTAGCTTGAGTAATGCCTGGTTACAACGTATTTACCTGACAGTTGTGGGTATCCTCGCATTTATCACGCTGCGTAAATCTCAGCAACAAAATCACTCGACTAGCACGACTAATCTGACGATTGAATAACTAACAGTTCTTTTGCTTGTGAGTCTTGGCTGATAATTTCACCTTTACGGTCAAACAAAACAGTCCCAACTTTAAGGGCAACATTGGCATATTTTTGCACGTAAGCTTGAGCTTTCTGACTAATCTTTTCCGCCAGTATCCCAAATACTGATTCCGACAAGCCCAGTTCTATCAATTTTTTGTGTGCTGCATCAGCAGTCTTAGCATCTAAAACTGCTTGCACTGCTTGTAAATCTCCGCCAACTGTAACCACCGCTGCACTAATAATTTCTAATTTGGCATCTGCTAAATGACTAGATGTATTGAAAATGCCACCTGCCAGCTTAATCAGTTTACCCTGATATCCCAGCAATAAAACAGAACTTGCTTGGTACAGCCCAGCTTCTACCAACAACGCACCAATCCAGTTGCCTGTTTGCACAATTGCCGATTCTGGTATGCGTAAACGTTGTGCGACTTGCATACCATTGCTACCAATACAAAATACGAGATTAGGACAAATTTTGACTTTATCCTGCAACGACAGCCGAAATTCTTCTAGGTGATCAGCCGCAGACAGGGGTTGAGAAATTCCACTGGTTCCCAATAAAGACAATCCCTCTAAAATGCCAAAGGCTTCATTGGAAGTACGTTTCGCTAGTTGACGACCTTCGGGAAGAATAATCGTCACCGTTGCCGTTTGCTCTGGGGGAATGAGAGGCAGTAAATTAGCATCAAACAAGCGACGGGCATAGTTGTAAATTGCTGCTTCTCCAGAGGCTGTTTTTCCCAAACCCTCACCCGCTTCTAAAATCAGAGGTTGAGATTGGCTTTGGGACAACCTCACCCAAGCCCAAATGGGCGTGTTCCTTGTTAAATCTAAGTTATCACCTGGATCGCTCAGTGTCACTGCTAAGGCACTTTGAGCATCTAAAGCTGCAACCTGAGAAATGGGAATTTCTGCTTTTTCAGGCAGGAGGTCAATCTCAACGGACAGTTGAGAATCGATTTTTTCACGCAGATGCATCAAAGCAGCTTTAGCCGCCGCTACTGCAAATACTGGTAAGGTATAACCTGTACGAGCCATAGGGCTGTCAAACGAGTTTTTAGAAACATCTTTGCTTCTACTATAGGGGAGAAAGTGCTTCCAAAGAGCGCAGCCAACTTGGGTGAGTGCTAGTGAAATACTACGGAAAACAGGTTTTAATGATTCTTGGTTGAGCGATCGCGAGAGGTCTATTTTGGCAACAATTAAGTGTAGAAATGTGACGTTTTCCAATATCCAGGCGATTCTTTTTGATAAAAACGGGACTCTGGAAGATTCTGAAGCTTATTTGCGTACCCTCGCACAAAGAGGCGCACGAATGATAGACGCGCAAATTCCTGGAATTGGGGAACCATTGTTAATGGCGTTTGGTGTGAATGGCGATCGCCTCGATCCAGCGGGTTTAATTTCGGTGGCGAGTCGTCGCGAAACAGAAGTCGCCGCCGCTGCTTATATTGCGGAAACTGGGCGGGGATGGTTTGAATCTTTAACGATATCTCGTCAAGCTTTGGAAGACGCGGAAAAATATGTTGGCAAGACTCCTTCACCTTTGTTTGTCGGTAGCTTGGAAGTGCTAAAGTCTCTCTCGGAAGCAGGACTGAAATTGGGGATTCTTTCAGCCGCGACAACCGAAGAAGTGCGTGCGTTTGTCCAAAATCATCAATTGAGTGATTACATTCAACTAGAAATGGGAGTCGATGAAGGTCCAAGTAAACCAGATCCAATTTTATTTGTGAATGCTTGCCAAGCTTTAGGAGTGGAACCAAGTGCCACGCTTATGGTAGGAGATTCTGTGGGTGATATGCAAATGGCGCGTCATGCCAAAGCTGCTGGTTGCATTGGTATTACTTGGGTAGGGAAGGCGGAGAATGTTAAAGGTGCGGATGTGGTGATTAATCGACTTGATGAAATTCAAGTTGTTAGGGAATGAATTGCATCTATGAGGTTGCCATAATTATCAGTTACGTAGAGCGATCGCGCAGAGCGCACTGCCCGAAGGGCAATCGCCCTAAATAAGGTAGGATTAATTTATCAGGCTTCTATAGCAAAAGCACTCATCAAAAGTGAGTTGTACAAAAAAACTGGCTAAAACTCAAACTTGTAGTGTGGTAGTTAAAGAAACCCGGTTTGTTGAAAAAACCGGGTCTGTGGGCTAGTGATTATCTGAACTATATTGGTCACAAAGGGTGCAATGAGAAAAAGACAGTTTTCTCAGAAATGACTTGCCTCCAGTTTTACCTGACTTTATGATCGTTCATCATTGCCCACGTCCTCTATTTTTATCCTGGCGGTCGTTCTTGAACTCTATACCCAAGCGTCCAGTAGCCAGCCATTCTGCTTCTGTAACTTCTTTCTTGCTATCTTCTGGCTTTTGTTGGTCTGTTTGGTCACCCTCCTGTGTACTGCTATCTTCTGGCTTTTGTTGGTCTGTTTGGTCACCCTTGTGTTTTTTCATATCGGGATCATCTGGAATCCATGTTGTTTCTTTCTTTTCCATTTTCTTTCTCCTTTTTGAGCAAAAATTACATTAATTACATAAATGAGGTGAAACATTTGAGTGCGTTTTTAGATAATCACGGACTTGGGTGCATCCCTTTGCCTGCAACTCCTTCAAACTCAAATCTGACACATCCCATAGGAATACAATTGCATCTGTGCCAGCAGACACTAACCGTTTACCATTGGGATTAAAACTGACAGAATTCACATCAGACTGATGTCCACTCAAAGTTGTGATTAAAGTTCCATCCCGTCGCCAAAGTTTGATAGTCCGGTCACTACTGGCAGTGGCGATTGTTTGTCCATCTGGGCTAAAACTGACATCAAGCACGGTGGTAGTATGTTCCTTCAGCGTTGTTATTACGTTTCCGTTTAAACTCCAGAGTTTTACAGTCTTGTCATCACTAGCTGTAGCAAGCGTTTGCCCATCTGGACTGAAACTAACATTCCAAACTCGACCTTTATGTCCCGACAGCGTTCTAAGTTCTGTACCGTCTAAAGTCCATAGCTTGACTGTCCGATCATCACTAGCAGTGGCAATTATTTTTCCATTAGGACTAAAGCTGGCACTCAATACTGCGCTACTATGTCCTCTGAGAATTTTAAGTTGTTTACCATCTAGACTCCAAAGTCTGGCAGTTTTATCGTCACTAGCAGAGACAATTATTTGTCCATCTGGACTAAAGTTAACGGTATTAACAGTATCTTGATGACCTGACAAAGTTCTCTGCAATTTTCCATCTGTACTCCAGAGTTTTACAGTTTTGTCAACACTGGCACTAGCGATTGTTCGTCCATCTGGACTGAAGCTTACGCCAAAGACTTCGTCTGTATGCCCAGGCAAAGTAGAGACTAACTTGCCTTCTGTACTCCATAACCTTACCGTTTTGTCACTACCTGCACTCACTACCCGTTTACCATCTGGGCTGAATTTTGCACTATTTGCAGAGTTTTCATGTCCTGCTAGGATAGTCAGCCAGCTTCGATTCACCTGCCAGAGCTTTATGCTGCGATCATTACCAGCAGTTGCAAGAATCCGTCCATCTGGACTGAAATCTACACTGGGAATTCGTCCCTCGTGACTTGCCCATGTCTCAAGCCGTGTGCCATCCCGCGTCCAAAGGGTTACTTTTCCATCGAAGCTACCAGAGGCAATTGTTCCATCGCTACTGAAACTAACACTATAAACTTGTTCGGGATGCGGAAGGGTTTTTAGGAGTTGACCCTGTGGATTCCAGAGTTTCACCGTTTTATCCTGGCTAGCAGTTGCAAGTATCTTACCATCTGGGCTGAAGTCTGCACTTTTGACAGGGCCAGTATGTCCGGTGAGAGTTTTGAGCAGCTTCCCGTCTCGTGTCCAAAGGTTTACCGTCTTGTCCTCGCTAATCGTGACAATCCGATTCCCATCAGGACTAAAACTCACCTGCCTTACCCATCCGCGATGTCCACTTAGAGTTTTGAGAAACCGACCGTTAAGTCCCCACAATTTCGCTGTTTTATCCTCACTGCCAGTGGCAATTGTTTTACCATCAGGGCTAAAGCGGACACTTAAAACCCAGTTATTATGAGCTTTGATAAACCATATTAACTTGCCATTGCGATCCCAAAGCCTGACCGTTCCATCTTGGCTACCAGAAGCAATCATTTTTCCATCGGGACTAAAACTGACGCTCATGACTGGCTGTGTGTGTCCTTGTAAAGTCGCAATCAGGCTGCCATCAGAACGCCATAGTTTTACAGTGTTGTCATAGCTGGCTGTAGCCAGCATCTGACCGTCCGGGCTAAAACTGACACTTTGAACAATGTCCTGATGCCCTTCCAGACGATTACGCTCTCGCGTCCAGTAAACCGCTTCCCCCAATGTTGCCTGTATTTCACTCTGGGTTTGTGGATTGGCATTGCCCCAAATTTGTGATTTTGAGCGCTTGGCAGCATCTAAGCCGACCAGTAGAGCATCCAACGTATTTCTATTGGCGGCAAAATGAGCTTCTGAGGTTTGCCGTAGAGCAGCGATTTGACCTGTTTCGGCTCTGTGATACTGAATGGTTGAGAAAGCAGCTAGCGCTAATGCCACAGCGGAAAAAGCAGATAGTCTAGTAACCGTTCGGCGGCGTTGGCGATCGCGTCGTCCTACACTTGCATCAATAAACTGATTAGCTGCGTCACAAAAGCCACCCAAAACCTGATTAAATACTTGATTCTGTTTAAGTTCCAAAGCTTGCTCTAGTTTTGAGCCACTCCACAGTTCATCATCTGCTTTCGTCTTTTGCCACTGTGCCACATCTTCATTCAAACGGTTGCGGAGGGCGATCGCCTGACGATTTCCTCCAATCCATTCATTCAAGCGTGTCCAAGATGTCAGTAAAGCTTCATGGGCAATCTCCACGGTGGAGACTTCAGACTGAGGTTGACGATTGCTCACTAACAAGTTTTGATCAATCAACTGAGTCAACACTTTTTGTTCGAGTGGATCGTTAAACTCAAATCGCATCGCCCGTCTACGAACGGGTTTACACTCAGTTCCCGATTCTTCTTCCCCACCAATCTCAACCAGCCTCAAAAAGATGCGTTGCACGCATGTTTGTTCTACTTCTGTCAAGTTGTTGTAAATTTTCTCAACCCGTTGGTGGAGTGCGCCCCACACGCCACCCAACTGCCGATAGGTATTGATATTGAGTGTGCGATCCTGAATATCGTGATTTTTAACTTCTGTTTCCCACACTAAATTCAGCGTGTATTGCAACAAGGGCAAATATCCTGCCTGTCGCTGCACATTTTTGATGATTTCCTCCACCAATCCCACCTCAAACACCACCCCATGCTGAGCAGCAGGCTGTTCGATTGCTAACCGCAATTCATCTCGTTGCATCTCAGCAATGAATGGACGATGTTTATCTGTAGCCTTGACAAGCTGGGGATAAGGACTTAAGTGATCAAGAAAATCAGCCCGCATTGTCGCCACAATTTTGACAGAACGCTGCTTAGTTTTACTCAATTCCACCAAGCTGTTGATAAACTGGTCACGTTTACCAGGTTGACTGGTGGTGAACAGCTCCTCAAACTGGTCAATAAAGATGAGCCAATAATCATCAGGCTGCTTCAGGCGATTTACCACCTGAGTGAGCGTACCAGCTTTAGCCTCACGGGCAATTTGGGCTTCTGTCTGCTTGTATTTACTGAGTAAGCTGGCATAAAAAGATTCAAAAGGGTCACTATCTGGGGTAAACGTCAGGTGTACAAATCGCGATCGCCATTTCTGTGACAGCCAGGGAATTAAACCCGCTCGCACCACTGATGACTTGCCACTACCACTAGCTCCTAAAAGTAAAATTAAGTTCGTTTGTTCTAGTTCGTTAACCAAACCTGTGAGAAATTGGTCACGACCAAAAAATAGATCTTTGTCTTCTGGCTCAAATTTCTTTAACCCTTTGTAGGGTGAGGTTTCTATAAATTGACGCGTTTTAATCTCTTCAAC
>NZ_JBAHYJ020000056.1:0-73469 GCF_036697665.2 Scytonema sp. PRP1
AAGATTCCATTAACTGCACTAGTTGAGGGATTAATGCTTGGGTTAGAGGCTTTTCTACTCCCCCTCTCTAATTGCCCGGACATCAGCTAATCCCATTCCATAAGCAGAAAGAACTCCAGCATAAGGATGAAGAAATATCTTTTTCATCCCCAAAGTATCGGCAATTAAACAAGCAACTTGCCCTCCTGCGCCTCCAAAACAACAAAGCACATATTGGGTGACATCATAACCCCGTTGTAGGCTGATTTTTTTGATCGCGTTTGCCATATTCTCCACAGCGATCGCAATAAATCCAGCTGCGACTTGTACGTTCGTACGGGTATTTCCTGTGACAGCTTCAATCTCTTGAGCTAATTGTGTAAATTTTTCAATGACAATATCTTTATCTAAAGGCAAATTGCCATCTAATCCAAAGACAGAAGGAAAATATTGAGGATGAATTTTGCCTAACATAACATTGGCATCAGTAACTGTTAATGGTCCGCCACGTCGGTAACAAGCAGGACCAGGATTTGATCCCGCAGATTCCGGTCCGACACGATAACGAGAACCATCAAAAAATAGAATTGAACCGCCACCAGCAGCAATCGTATTAATTGCTAATACGGGGACTCGCATCCGCGCCCCTGCAATCTCCGAATCTAGTTGCCGTTCATACTCTCCTTTAAAATGGGCAACATCTGTACTTGTCCCTCCCATATCAAAGGTAATGACTAACTCAAAACCCGCCCTTTTGCTAGTTTGTACTGCGCCGACAATTCCCCCAGCAGGACCACTCAAAATACTATCTTTTCCTTGAAATTGTTCGGCTGCGACTAAACCCCCGTCAGATTTCATGAACATTAATCTGACTCCAGGTAGGTGACTAGCTACTTGGTTAACATAGCGACGCAGAATCGGAGTTAAATAAGCATCGACGACTGTTGTATCCCCTCGGCTAACAAGTTTCATTAAAGGACTCACTTGATGCGATACGGAGATTTGCGTAAATCCTATTTCTTGGGCAAGTTGGGCGACTTGTTGTTCGTGGTAGGGATAGCGATCGCTGTGCATAAAAACAATTGCACAAGAGCGAATTCCTGTGTTGTAAACTGCTTGTAAGTCATTTTTGACTTGTTCAATATTTACCCGGATTAATTCTTGACCGTTAGCATCATAGCGTTCTGAAACCTCAATCACCTGCTCATAAAGCATGGTTGGTAAAATGATATGACGGGCAAAGATGTTAGGACGGTTTTGATAGCCAATCAAGAGTGCATCTTTAAACCCTTTGGTAATCACAAGTGCGACTCTATCCCCTTTCCTTTCTAACAGTGCATTTGTTGCTACTGTTGTCCCCATTTTGACCACTTCTATTGCTTCAGTTGGAATAAGTTCGTTGCCTGAAAGACCGATGATATCCCGAATACCTTGGATGACTGCATCTTGATACTGTTCGGGATTTTCTGAGAGTAATTTGTAAACTATGATCCATTGCTGGTTGGGAAGAGGCACAATTAAAAAACGTAACGGACTTCCTCCTACAGAATGTCTTGAGAGTTTATCTATAATTGCGCGATCGTCAGTCACCGCAACCAAATCGGTAAATGTACCACCCCGGTCAGCAAAAACTTTTAACATTGCTCTGTTTCCTCAACGGTCTACAGGTAGGATAACAAGGAGATTTGCAATGTTTCTACTTCAGGTAACGATTGAACCTCGACCAATGCCAAGATGTATCATTGACAAAATATGCCAAAACTAGCATACTGTCAGTATGAGTTTTTCATTAAAACCAGTTGAGTGGGTTGGAAGCTCGCTTGATGATTTGAGAGAGTTCCCAGAAGAAGTTCAGCAGGTGATGGGTTACGCTCTTTATTTAGCTCAGTGTGGCGAGAAGCATAATTGTGCAAAACCGCTTAAAGGATTTAAAGGTGCTGGGGTATTGGAAGTTGTAGAAGACTTTGATGGGGATACTTACAGAGCCGTTTACACAGTGAAATTGGAAGGCGTAGTTTATGTTTTACACGCGTTTCAGAAAAAATCAAAGCATGGTATTGCTACGCCAAAGCAAGACATTGAACTCATCGAAGCAAGATTCAAACGAGCAAAAGAACATCACGCCCAGAACTATAGCGCCAAGCAAAAGGAAGAGAAAAATGACTGAGGAAATCAACGTCAAAGCAAGTAGTGGTAATGTTTTTGCAGATTTAGGTCTAGCTAATCCTGATGAGCTACTTGTTAAAGCAGAACTTGCACGTCAAATTAGCGAAATCATCACCAAACACGATATGACTCAAATTGAAGCTGCTGAACTTTTAGGAGTCGATCAACCTAAGATTTCTGCCCTAATGAAGGGAAAACTATCAGGTTTTTCAACAGAACGGCTTTTCCGATTTTTGAATGCTTTAGGTTGTGATGTGCAGATTGTGGTGAAGGCGAAACCAGAATCTCGAAAACACGCTCAGATAAAAGTTTATAGTCTGTAGTAGGGTAGATTGGCTTACCTGAAATTTTGGTCTTCTAACTTAACTTGACAGAGCGACAACCTCTGTGGATTTAACCTCATATCAGCAATCGATGGATTGATCGATAAAGCGATCGCTCCACCAATTGGTACACCCAGCGCGGATCTTGTAGGTTGGGTTAAGGCAACGAAACCCAACAAACCAACCATCGTCTTGGTGGTGGATTGGAGAAAAATCAAATTGTAACTAAATGTTGGGCGGAGCGATCGCTCCACCCAACCTACATAAGATGTGGGATCGCTAATCTTGTAGGGACTATGTTAAAAGGAAGGCGAGCGCTCATGGATGATGGTTGATAAGAGTGCGATCGCTTTCTTAGGGGATAAAATCAACTACCATTCTACCTTGACTGAATAATTAGCAAAAACAGAATCACAACTAATCAGCACTGCATTTTCTATATTAGCCTGAGCAATCAGTAAACGATCAAAAGGATCTTTGTGAGAGATAGACAAACTATCTAAAGCTAAAACATGAGCAACAGTAATTGGTAATATTTCGATAAAATTATTTTGTTGAATAGCAACAATCTCTCCTAAGGTTTTATTTAATGTTAGTTTGCCTAACTGATGTTTAATTTGAATTTCCCAGAGACAAACTACACTCAATAACCTCAGATTATTCTTATCTTTTAATAACTCTAATGCGCGTTTAGAAAGTTTTGAGGGGTCACTATCCCACCAAATAAATGTATGTGTATCGAAGAGCAATTTCATGGATTTTGCAACCAAAATTCATCTGGTAAAGGTCGATCAAAATCATCACTCATTACCATAGCACCTAAATTTAATCCGGGTTGAGGTGTTTTTTCTAATTTCGATCTAATTTGAGCGACAGGATTAAGTAGAGTTAATCTAGCAACCGGAGTATTATCACTAGTAATGACTATCTCTTGGTCATCTTGAATTGAAGAGAGTAATTCAGTAACACTAATTGGCAATTCTTTAAGGTCGAATGTCTTGTTTGACATAGCTTTCGATCTAAAAATCATATCTCCTATTATAGGGTGATATCATGTCCGGCTAATCACTTGTCATTAAAATCTCTCCGCGTCCCCGCGTCCCCGAGTCTCTGCGTCAGTCTATATGATAAGTCTTTAAGCGGACATGATATGACGATATTGTAGTGCGCTGTGTAGCACCGCGAAAGTGCGATTAATTACTTACAATTAAGCCCGATTTGAGCTTACCAATGAAAACCTGTTAATCCCTGAATCAGAATACCAGCAATCGATGGATTGATCGATAAAGCGATCGCTCCACCGATTGGTAACGCCCAGTCCTACCTCGTTACGCAAGTCCAACCAGCTTGGCGCTTAGTTCCCACATGCGATCGCCTTTTTCATCATCGCGGGCTTGAGGAGAGACCTTTTGAACAAACGACTTACCATTTTTCTTCTGTCGATTCCCCCAGCTCCAATAAGCACCAGATTGTTTGTACTCGGGATCGGCTACCACCACTGCGACTCGCTCGCCAGCCAACTCCTGAGACACGTACCCCCCGGTGATGTACTTTTGGAATTTTGGGAAGAGTTTCTGAAACAGGGGATAATGGTTGCGGAATAGTGGCGTTTCTGCAACACACCCCGGATAGAGAGAGGTGAAGGTAATCCCGGTGGATTCGTGATAGCGTCGATGCAGCTCTCGCATGGTTAGCACATTGCAGACTTTGCTGTCCTTGTAAGCCTTAACTGGTTCAAACTTCTTGCCATCAATCATCGAGATTGGCTCTTTAAATCCTGCTGCAAAGCCATCCAGATTTCCTAAGTCCGGACGCGGCGGAATCTTGCCGCCAAGCTCGTCTGGATTGTGCGTTACAGTTCCCAAAATCACCAGCCTCGGGTCGGAAGAGGATGCGTGCTTCAGGTCTTCAAGCATAAGGTTACACAAAAGGAAATGACCGAGGTGATTTGTGGCAACGCTCAACTCAAATCCTTCAGGCGATCGCAACGGCTCTTTTAGTAAAGGCATATAAATTGCGGCGTTGCACACCAAAGCGTCTAGGGACTTTCCGCTTGCTCTGAAGTCCTTGACAAACTGTCGAACACTCTCTAAAGAAGCTAAGTCGATATGCATGAGCGTGTAGCTGTCCTGGGACATTCCCACCGTTTGGGCAGCTTTTTCAGCCTTCGCTAAATCCCGACAAGCCATCACCACATGCCATCCCTTTTGGGAAAGTGCTTTCGCGGCGTACAAACCGACCCCTGAGGATGCGCCCGTGATCACGACCGTTGAGTTCGGATGTTGTTCCATTCTGTTCAGACTTCGTTGACTGTCGTTGACTGTCTCTATGATCTCACACCACGCTCACCACCAGCGTTGATTTTTCGAGATGTCCTGCGGTTATTATTCACACTCCGTTAACTAAGCATAGGGGTGATTCCCATGCTTAGTTAACGGATGAACTTAAAAAGAACACAATCTTAAAAGAAATCAGCCATCCAAGGAGATGCGCCAGCAAATATTTGAGTTGCGGCTGACATGGCTGTTTCTGTAGCATCCAGTTGTCCTGCAAGCTGCAACTGCTGTGGGGTAAATAAGCCCGTGTACAGAGGTGCCAATCCTCTAATGTCTAGCTTCATCTCGCCTGTTCCACCGCTTGTGACTTCACCTCGTCCATTGGCAACAGACAGAATGAATCTACCATTGTTTTCAGCAACCAAATCATCTTGAACTTCCAAGTGCAGTTCTGCTTGAATTGCTGGCGAATAACCACGCTTTTCCAAAGCTGTACTAACATTAATCACGCGTAGCATCCAGCGCATGGCAGATTTTTGCTTGGCTGTTTGTTCTGGTAACAGTAAAGTTAGGGAGTCGTTAGCAGACCCTCTCCATCGCACATATTTAATTTGGGAGCGATGATTGGCAAGAAAGCTCCATAAAGTTTGTGCAGCAGCGGTTGTGAGAACTGTCCAATCCCTCAGCCGTATAGAAGAGCCATCTTGGTTTTGATGCTGGCTGAAGATGATGTAGCCTTGGGGTTGGTCTGCACAACCGATAAGATAGGCGTAGATTGCTTCATTCTCATCTGGTGTAGATATGCGCTGCCAAAGACCTTGGTGTCGGTCTAAAAGTCCATTATTGAGTTTTGCCTGATGCTGATAGAGTTGACGAAAGATTTCATGATTACCAGGAACATCGCAAACAGGTAGCGGCTTTTCCTTGACTAGGATGCTTTCAGTAGGAACTTCCCAAATACAAGAGAAACCCCCCTGCTCATACCCTGCTTTGCGGTATAGGCGTTGAGTCGCTGGATAGAGAGCGGAAATGGGTACTCCCTTGGCATAAAGTTCCTTAACAACGTGCTGCATCATAGCTAATGCAGCTCCACTTCCGCGATATTCTGGAGCAATGCCTACTGCTGCTATTCCCGTCATAGGTACGCGCTGACCGCCCCACCACTGACCCATTGAGATAGTTGCTAGTCCACCAGCAATTTGCTCACCTTGGTGAATGATACGGAAGTTTTCTAAGCCGAGGCGGTTGAAGAAAATTTCACTCTCACCTGGCGACATGAGAAAACACTGCTCGAGGATATTCCCTAGCCGCGCAATGTCCTTTTGATTAGCAATCAGGCTATATTCAAATTCAGAAGTCATAGTATATGCTGCTTAGCACGAGCACACTACAAAAATACTACAAGAAGCGATCGCGCCAGCACCTCACCCAAAAGGTTCACCCAAATGGGGGAAGTTTTTTAGCTTTATTCTTTATTCCTAACCTTTAATTCCCAACTCTCTACCATTGAGACGACTCAGAAAAGTACGTAGGCGATCGCTCTCTGGATTAGAGATAACTTTGGCAGCCGAACCTTGTTCTACCACGACACCTTGATCCAAAAACATAACTTGATGTGCCACTTCACGAGCAAATTGCATTTCATGAGTGACAACTACCATCGTCATACCTTCTGCTGCTAGTTGCTGCATGACTTGCAACACTTCACCAACAAGTTCCGGATCTAGGGCGCTGGTTGGTTCATCAAAAAGCATGACTTGGGGGTTCATACACAAACTGCGGGCAATAGCTGCCCGTTGCTTTTGTCCACCCGAAAGTTGTTCTGGATAAGCAGATGCTTTGTCAAAAAGTCCAACTTTTTCGAGATAAAATCCCGCCAGCTGTGTACTTTCTTTCGCAGATTTCCCCAGCACTTTACGCGGAGCAAGTGTGAGGTTTTCTAGTACGCTCAGATGAGGAAACAGGTTAAACTGCTGAAAAACCATGCCTACTTGTGTTCGTAGTTGGCGCAGTTGCCTGTTGCTAAAACTAGGTTGTGATACCTCAATACCATTGACGACTAAACGCCCAGAATCTATATTTTCCAAGCGGTTGAAGCAGCGCAGCAGAGTACTTTTGCCACAACCAGAGGCACCAATGACTGCGACGACTTCTCCTCGTTTGATTTCGCCCGTGATTCCCTTGAGTACTTTTAGGGAACCATAGCTCTTTTCAATGTCTTTAAAGATAATTGCAGGGGTGGAATTGTCCATTTCCCATGTTGATTACACTATAGCTAATTATACCTAAACAGTCTGGAATGAGAAAAAACAAAAGTTAAGCTAGTACGTATTTAATATATTTAGTTTTTCATGTTATTAATAGCATAAAATACAAAAAATAAAAAAGAATCTACACTTGATAGAAACTTATTACTCGCTTCTGTAGTACCTGAAAAGATGGTTCTTTGAAAATCTCATCTATGTTAGCAATTATTTATCCGAAAAAAACAATGTTCGAGGAAAAAATGAGGCGATCGCATTTCATTAAACATTTTTTAGCGGGTTTTGGTGCAGCTATCATTTTGTCAGCTTGTGACTCAGGCAGCAATACTAGCAGTTCCTCTAAGAACGGAAATTCTCAACAAACAGCTACAGCAGGTAAAACCATCAAGATTGCCACAGACGGAACCTTTCCGCCCTTTGTATTTAAAGGAACGGGAAATGAAATTGTGGGTTTTGACATTGACGTGATCAAAGCAGTCGCAAAAGTAGCTGGAATGACAATTGAATTCCAGACTATGCCTTTTGATGGCATGATTCCCGCACTACAGGCAAATACTGTAGATGCAGCCGTCGCTGCTATGACGATAACACCCGAACGCGCCCAGACAGTATCCTTTTCTCGACCTTATTTTAAAGCAGGGTTGGCGATCGCAGTCCGCCAAGACAACGCAACTATTACCAACTTAGATAGTTTAAAAGGCAAAAAAATTGCCGTCCAAATTGGTACAACCGGAGCTAAAAAAGCCAGAAGCATTTCAGGTGCCGAAGTGCGGGAATTCGACTCAGCCCCTTTAACTTTCCAAGAACTAGCAAATGGCAATGTGGATGCAGCCATTCATGATGCTCCCGCGATTCAAGAAGCTATCAAGACTGGTAACATCAAAAGTATAAAGGTAGTTGGCGAACTAGTTACCGAAGAATATTATGGCTTTGCCCTGCCGAAAAACTCTCCCAACCTCAACGCCATCAACACAGCTTTGACAAAGATAATTTCAGATGGTACCTACGCTCAAATTTACAAAAAGTGGTTCGCTTCAGAACCTGGAAAACTGCCAGAAAGTGTGCCAGGTTCCTCATGAGGACTGGGGAGAATCAATTCACGCCACTGCATTCACGCATTATAAGTCTCTTCCTCATCACCCCACCTCCCCACCACTCCATAATGATTCAAAGTCTAACTATCATTCTCAACGCCCTGCCAGATTTACTTCTTGGCGCTGTAGTCACACTTGAGATTACTGCACTGTCCGTGATTTTTGGAATGATTGGCGGCTGCTTGATAGGAATTACCCGACTTTCGCCAATTGTGCCTCTGAGATGGGCAATTCGCGCTTATATCGATTTCTTTCGCGGTACGCCTCTGCTTGTGCAGATTTTTATGATTTACTTCGGCTTGCCAGCACTGGCGCAAAGCTTAGGCATACCCCTGCGCTTTGACCGTTTAGTTGCTGCGGTTGTTGCTTTGAGCCTCAACTCTGCTGCATATATGGGGGAAATTGTTCGCGCTGGAATTCAATCGATTGAACCAGGACAAGCAGAAGCAGCAAACTCCCTAGGTATGAGTGGAGTGCAGACCATGCGCTACATCATTTTTCCCCAAGCGTTGCGTCGCATGATTCCACCACTAGGAAATGAATTTATTACCTTGCTCAAAGATACCAGTCTCGTAGCAGTTATCGGCTTTGAGGAATTATTCCGACGCGGTCAATTAATTGTGGCTAATACTTATCGGGCTTTCGAGATTTACACGGCAGTTGCCTTAGTTTATCTGGTTCTCACCTTAGCTTTATCTCAATTGTTTTCTTTTCTGGAACTTTGGATGAACCCAATCAAGCGTAAAAAAAGCAAGCCAAAGTCGATTGAGTCTCTAAAAGCTTAACGGAGAAGTTATTCTTCATATTACTAATTTCTTTGGAGATAAAGCAAGCGTCACCCCTTCGGGGAAGTCAAAAGTCAAAAGTCAAAAGTCAAAAGTCAATAAGCTGAAAATCCTATAATTTGCATACTATATTTAAATGAAATTATTGTGGGGTAGGCATCCTGCCCGCCCAGATTGTGCAAATTAAAGGCACAACAACTTAACACAATTTTAACTTAGGGATTTCCAAGAAATAAATTATCCATCTTGTGGGGGAACCAGCGCGAATGACGGCTTCGCCGTGAGCGCTCAGCCGAACGGTTTCCCTCGTGCCGGCTCTGGCGTTGGGCAGAAAAGCCCGCCCTGAATATTGGGACGGGTGGGGACACCCATCCCACAAGAAAATTTGGGATATTTTTTTATTTGGAAGTCCCTTAGCGCGCGCTTGAACTTTGATACCAGTTTTAGACGAAGCGAACCGTGGATAAAATTGAGAAACTGCAACTACAACCTAGCTAACAAAACAAGAGCAAGATTGAAAGCACAAAAAGAAATCCAATTTTTTCAGGAAATTAACGAACTATATAAAGCTACGAATTCTCGACATAGAGCAGTTTGTAATTTTTTTGATCTTCTTAAATTAGAGGACTTAGAGGTAGAAGCAGTAAAAGCACTGCCGCCCTACCGAAAAGGCTTTTATCATGTGAGCTTCAAGAAAAGCCCAAGTAACTCATCTATTTTTATAAATGCTGACAAATTTGAAAACAGACGAGGTTGTCTTGTATTCAGTTCACCCTATCATATCTATTCTTGGCAAAGAGACTCAAACACCAAAGGCTTTGTCTTTTACTTCAAAGATGAATTTTTATCCTGCGATATTTTGAGCGAGTTTCCCTTCTTCAAGGTTACGGAAAGCAATCTCTTTGAGCCGGAACAAGCGGAATCAGAAAAGCTACTAGGCTACTTTCAAATGATTTGGGCAGAGTTTACAGGTACAAATTCCTACAAAACTCATATCACTCAATCGTTGGTACTGGCTCTACTTTATTATTGCAAATCACTTTATGAAAAATATACAGCCCAAGCAAAAAATCAACCTCGTAGCCTCATCATCTTAAACCAGTATCAGCAACTCATTAATAAATTATATTTACAGAAAAAGACAGTTGAGGAATACGCAAGTTTGTTAGGCATTACCTCTAATCATCTAAACGATGTTATAAAGCAAGCCACAGGTAAAACAGCCCGTAGCTTTATCGTTGAGCGTATTCTGTTAGAGGCTAAGAGCCTTTTAACTCATACGGAATTAGATATTGCTGACATTTCCCATAATTTACAATTTGACGAACCCACGAACTTTGGCAAGTTCTTCAAAAAATATGTTGGGCTGACACCCCTGCAATTTCGTAATCAGAAGCAGCTTAAGAATTAATCCGAGTTATTTACCATTTTATCCACCAATTGTATTACCACCGCGTAGCAACTAACGACTACCTTTGGAATGTCATGTTTTGGTCGTCACATTATTGTAATAACAATGAAAACCACAAATAATACTATCCTCATTACAGGTGGAGCAACGGGAATCGGATTAGCCTTAGCAGAGGCTTTCCTAAGAGAAGACAACAAGGTAATTATCTGCGGAAGAAGAGAGAAAAAATTACAAGAAGCAAAGACAAAGCTTCCTTCGCTTCATGTCATGAACTGTGATGTTTCAAAAGACAGCGCCAGAGAAAACTTGTTTCAATGGGTTACGAATACATTTCCAAATTTAAACATATTGATAAATAATGCAGGGATTCAAAAAGAAGTCGATTTGACAAAAGGAGCAGTAGATTTATCGGGAGAAGATGAGATAGATATCAACTTAAAAGCTCCAATTCATCTATCCACAATGTTTATACCTCACCTAATCAAGCAGAGAGAATCGGCAATTGTAAATATTACCTCTGGTTTAGCATTCACACCGCTTGCAGTTGTTCCTATCTATTGTGCGACAAAAGCAGGTTTGCATTCATTCAGTCAATCTTTAAGGCATCAATTGCGAAATACATCAATGAAAGTCTTTGAAGTAGCCCCACCCATTGTTGATACAGAGTTAGACAGGGGTGCAAGAGAAAACCGAGAACAAGAAAACGTAGTCATTTCACCTGTGGAGGTTGCTGAGGCAACTCTTAAAGGTATAAGAGAAGACCAGCTTGAAATTGTCATTGGTTTAGCAAGTAACTTACGTTCTGCTCCTGAAAAAATGTTTAATATCATTAATCGCTTTTGAGTCCGCTGTGGAGTACTTTGATTAACCCGCAACTCGTGAGGAGGCTTTTGCTGACTTCAACACAGATCAATATGCCTACCTATCGACAACATTAGACACTGCCCCTTGGGCGATCGCCTGTTGAAAGCCAGTTAGAGAGTAGTATTGGCATTTTTCGGAGATGTTTATTACAACAGGTGGTGGACGTAAGACCTATATATGCGGACCAAAAAGTAAGTTTCCAGGAGCGTTCGGATCATCACTGAGATAAAATTCACTAATCAACTGCAATACCTCGTCTTTGGAGAGGATGCCGTCACCATTGAGATCCAGTTGTGGAAAAGTATATTTCACATAGACGCGAGGAATATTGCACGTTACGAAAAGCTCTTCCCATTTTTCAGCAGTCATCTTCTCTTTGCCATCAGGATTAAATAGGTCAAAAACCGCAGAACCCAACGACTCGATTTCATTGTATTTGTTCGCTGCACTCAGTAGCTGCTCGTGATATTCTAACCACTCCTCTAAAGTCACTTTTTCGTCACCGTTTTTGTCAGCCGCCTCTTGTACGCGCTTCCAGTAGAGTAATTGCTTATCATGAATGTTGCTATATTCTAATGAGCCCGGTTGCCAACCACGAACTTGTGCCAGCCGCTGAACAAATTGCTCAAAATCTTTTTGGTCTAGCACCCCATTATTGTTTGCATCGAAGATAGCAAAAAGAGTTGTCCATTTTCGCTTTTGCAATTCAGAAACCATGAAAACTCCTTAATTTTGTTATTTTTTACTCTAAATCGCTTGAAGTGTGTAACATTACATTCCATATTTGTTAATTTCTCAGACTAATAATAAAAATGCAAGGACAGTTAAGACCTATTAAAAAAAAATATTAATTTAATATATGCATTAACTTTATTTATCAAATATAGAGATTTTGGCAGAAAAATCTGCTTGACTCAGATCTTGCACCTCTCCGTAGAACCCAGAGCTTAGTCAAAAGCAGCGCAATAAAGTTATATTGTTTTACAATGAGGCTGCATAGAATAAAAAATCACTTGCATTGTGATTACCCTTGATTGATAACCATCTTAAAGTTTTAACATTCTGTGCAAGCTCAATGTAATTTGATATCATAAAGCAAGGCAACAGACGAATATGCCTAGCTATCGACAACATTAGACTTCTTGCAAAAGTCAAAAAAATCGGCATAAGTCATCTTTGGGCTTTAAAAAGCTAAAGAGGATTATACTTTGTAGATTTTAACTTTTAAACCAGAGTGAGGATGCAAAATTGGGATAACCTTGAAAGTTAAGTTTTGGTTTGGTAGCAATTCCCAATTATATTTTCCTAATAGATGTGAAGCAAACACTTTAATAAGTGTTTTGGCGAAAGCTATTCCTATACAGCTATGTGTTCCTCCTCCAAATCCAACTAAACTATAGTCTACAGTTTTATTACTTATTTGTTCTGGAGCAAAACGATCTGGGTCAAAGCGCTCTGGTTCGGAGTAAATTCGGCTGTCTTTGTGAGTACCGATGATAGAATACATTACATTCCAGCCTTGCGGTATGTAATAGTCTTTAAATACGAAAGGTTTGAGTACTCTCCGGTAACCTGAGGGGATTGGCGGGTAACAGCGCTCAATTTCTTTTAAAACCCGATCAAGGTAGATTATCTGTTTCAGGTTTTCAAGAGTTAAAGGAGATTCGTTAACTATTTGTTGTTGCTCATCTTTAACTTTCGCCAAAATATCTGGGTGCTGAGCGAGTACCATGCATAAGCTGGTCAACATTGATGCCGTATTAGCAATTGTTCCAATAAAAAGAGAAAAAGCTTGAGATTTTATTTCATCGTCACTCAAACCTTTACCGTTTTCATCTTTTGTTTCCATCAACATTCCCAATACATCTTTGGTAGGCGATTTTCTCCGTAAATCCATAGCTTTTTCGATATAAGCTAGAGTTTGCTTACGGGCTTGGAGAGCTCTACCAAAGGGAGTCCAAGACCAAGGAGTTGGTAACGATAATAGTCCTGCAGTAATTTCTAGAAACCACTGACATAATCGCTCATTATCCTCTCGAGATTTACTTCCAAGCAATAGTTGGCAAGCAATCTCAATCGTCATCTTCCTTAGCTCTGGAAACCAAGTCACGCTTTCCATTTGTTCCCAGGCTTGTAGATAGGTCAGAGAAATCTCTTCAATAGTAGCGAGATAATTGGCAAGCGCTGAACCATGTAAGGTCGGCGTCAGCAGCTTGCGACTGCGTCGGTGTTCTTCCCCTTCTTGAAATATAAGAGCCTGCTTGCCAAACAAAGCTTTGAAGTTATCTGGCCAGCCTTCAGTGGAAAAATGATCTGCATGACTGGAAAAAATGAATTGATTGGCTTCATAACCAACCATGACAGCTGTTGGACGATCAAATATTTTAGTTTTAAAAATTGGACCATAGAGTTTTTGCCTTTTCTCGAGAAACTTTGAATCGTTTATCAGACTAAGTGTTTCTCCAAGAAGAGGGAAACCAAAACTACCGGGAGGCAAAGTTTCTTTTTTGTTAGCAAAAGTCATAAAGAAAAAGCCAACATTTTCCTTTCACAAAATAAGAGTGCATCTTTAAAGATAAGAATAGAAGATTCAACTGCATTACAAAGGTGAATTTTTGACCTGATCAGGTTTTTGGGACGGTTGTCGTTTAACCCACCCCAGAGAACTCAGGTAGGTTAGCGATCGGTACGCCTCTAATTCCTTGTTTTCACTACCACCAATACTATTACTATCTTTTTTTGTCAACATTTCTTTCTTGCTCGACGCTCTAACAGGTGCGTTAGTCCAAATAATCAGTGTTCCAATAAACCCCACATTGACACAACTTGTTTCCCTATCAAAACCAACGCAACACCAATGATCACAATCAGCGTCACCCGACCACCAGGAACAAGCGGTTGGCTCATGCCATTTGATTGTTCCTGCTCTTGACGTTGCTTCCAAATCATCAACGCAGGAATAATCCCTCCTAAAACTGAAACACTGAATGTTCCAGCATAGTCTAAAGCAGCCACGAAAATGTTGGGATTGAGCGCCCCAAGACTCATAGGCGGAAAAAGAATCAGTGAATAAAGCGGTAGGCGCTTAGACGGTTCACCCTGTGTAACAAGTGAAATATCTTTGAAGAAATCCAGCAAACCATACACAAACCCAATAAATGATGTGACGATCGCAAACTCAGAGAAAATGGACACTAACACTCCCAACCATTCTCCCGCGCCTCCACTACGTAACATTTGCAGTGGATCAAAAACAGTTGTGCTACCAGAGGTACCGTGTACCATATCGGGACTGACGCTTCCCAAAATCACGGCATTCCAAGCCAAGAACATGACCAAGGGAATCGCAGAACCAATAAAGATGGATTGACGTATCTTACGGGCATCTCCTTCAAGTTGAGTCACAACCGTTGGCACTACATTATGATAAAACAGTGCCACAAACATCACCGAAACGGCTGGAGGAAGCGCACTCCAATTTTGAAATGAGAAAGAGGAAGTGTTAACGTGCGTTGTTCCCAGCAACAACAGTCCGAGAAATGAAGCAAGGACAATTGCCACAAACGCGCTGTTTAATTTTTCTACAAACTTTTCTCGCCCAAGATACATGATGCCGCCAAATAAGAGAGTGAAGGTGGTTGTCCCTACCCAAGGAGGCAGAATGTTCTGCACACCTAACACTTTTTCAACCGCAGATATTAAAATCTCTCCACCTTGGGCAACATACGCTACAAGCAAGGCGTAGTGCAAGAACAGATACGCGCCACCAGCAACCCGCGCACCCAGCTTCCCAAGCGTCCTCTCAATCATCGTTAACAAACCTAAACTCGGACGTCCCACAAGACGCATCGTGTTCAAAGTCACTTCTGCAATCAAAAGACCAGAGACTAAAGCATAAAGCCAAACAGCAATCAGTAGAACTGTCGATGGCACAACGCCAGATGGCAGAGTCACGGCAGGTAAAGCCAGAATACCAGCACCAACCGTCGTTCCAGCAATAAGTGCAGTACTTCCTAAAATACTACCCGGTTGATGACTGAGTTTACTGCCATAGAGTTCAAGGTTAGAAAATAACCGAGTGACTTGTGGGGTTTGCGAGTTGATAACAGCCTTCATATGGGTTTTACTAAAAGACGCACATTCTGAAACAATATGAAACAGAATATAAATTAATGTAAATTATCTTATACCAATTCGGTATGAAGATGCACTTAATATTTTTAAACGAACCACAAAGACGCAAAGAACACGAAGGAAGAAGGAATAATTATTAAGTGCAAGTTTACGGAGAATTGGTATTAGCAAAAACTCTTTCAGGACTTCTGCCCTAAGTACAACTTTTCATAAATTCATAACGTTATCGTAAATTAGGGGGTTTAAGACCCCTTTGTCTATAGGTAATCTCAGTTTCAAACGGGGATTTCAACCCCGACTGAAACTGTCTTGAATTTTGAATTTTGAATGAGCGAATTTTGAATTGTTAATGAGTGGGCAACCAGACGGTAAAGCAAGTTCTTCCGGGGACAGACTCAACTAAAATGCTGCCGCGATGACGATTTTCTACAATTCGCCGGACAGTTTCTAAGCCAAGACCCGATCCCTTACCTACGGGTTTGGTCGTAAAGAATGGCTCAAAGATGCGGGATTGGATATCTGCTGGGATGCCTGAACCTGAATCGATAATTTCAACCCGGACATGATTTGGTTTAGAGAATGTGGTAATTTCCAAGGTGCCTTGACCGTTCATTGCGTCAATGGCGTTGTCAATGAGATTGGTCCAGACCTGATTAAGTTCGCTGCCGTAGGCTAAAATTTTGGGAAGGGAAGGATCGTAGGAGCGATGCACCGTAATACCGTATTTCAGCTTATGGCAGAATAACTGCAACGTGTCTTCTAGTCCTTCATGGATGTTGACAATTTGTTGTGCGCCTTGATCTAGATAGGTATAGGATTTCATTGCACTGACAAGCGTAGCAATCCGTTCAGCTCCACGTAGTCCGCCACGAATCATAGACAAGACCTCAAAGGATAATGCCAGCCAGCGAAGTCCTTGATCACGCAGTTCTGTGGGGTCATTTTTCCAGGGCTGAGTCAGTTCCTCAAGAGTCTGAATCTCGACTCCTGCGGCTGCTAAAGGTGCTGCTAGTTTCCACGCTTGGTTAACTCCGTAGTTTTCTAGCCATTCCAACAGTTCATCTTCGCGATCGCTTAAGCTAATCAGGTCAACACGATTATTGGCAATAGCATCAAACCCAGCATCTCGCGCTGCTAGCCATCGTTGGGTATCTTCAGGCGCTACTTGGCGTTGCCCATAGATCAGGTTCATCCGCTCCAGTTCCTGTATTGCTGGAATAATCCCATTGAGCGATCGCACAAGGGCAGCTGCCGGATTGTTGAGTTCATGAGCTAATCCCGCAGCCAGAGTTCCCAGTGCAGCCATTTTCTCGCGAACGCGAATAAAGGACTCCAGACCCCGCAACCGTTGTTGAAAGGTGCGAAAGACAGCTCGCTCGAAATCACGACACTCGTGCAGCAGCGTTAGGAAGTCAGCAGCAGCAACTTCGTAAAACTGACAGTCGGTTACGGCTCGCATGGTTACTAGTGCTGGTTCTTCGGTCAACACCGGAACTTCCCCAAAATAATTAGGAGCATCGTGCTGTCCAATGGGCATTTCAACTCCATCCTGCAAACGAGTAATGCTCATTCGTCCTTTAGCCAAAATAAACACGCCTCTTGTACTTCTCTTGTCACCTTCTGGAAAGAGTATTTCTCCTTGGAGCAAATGGATAGGTTTGACGCGATCGCATACCCATGCCAGTCGCGCTTGCGGAAGCTGCCGAAAGGCATCCAGTGTCACCAAATCATCCACGCACAGCATTCTTGCATCTCCCTCTGAATATGAAGGCTTCAAGTCTTATCGCACATCACTAAGTACAAGATTGCACAAGTTCGTAACGATTTTCATCTCAATGCAATTGCGTCCCGTCATCAGCACTGACTAACAATTTTTACTCTGATACCTGCTTTTTCCTTGTAAAACACATTGCTATTCCCTTTTCATAATAAGCAGCTTCATTAATAAACACGGGATAGACCGATGATTCTTCTTCATAGTAAATAGTTTTGCCATCAAAAGTGATAAACAGAGGGTCGCCTGGTTTCAATTCCTCATAATCTCTACCTTGAAGCTGAGGATGAATCATGCCTTCAATTTCCCCATTTTCATTCTTAGGATAATCCACGACTTTTAAATGTTGATAAATACTTACATTATGACTGACTTGTGGAATTTCGCCTTGATTATATTTATCTAAATAATCCAGAATGGCATGAATAAGCTCTTCAGTTTTTTGAAACAGACTTGCTTGGAGAGTTCCCTGTGGAATGGGACCAACTTCAATACCAAAACCTTTGTCACGTATAGAATTTAAAAAAGATGATTCTTTTTCTGGTTCAATCCAACTGTATATTTTCACTGTAGGTTCGATTGAATTCAAATAAGCTGCCAATTTTATATTAAATGGGTTGTCATCCAAAAGGACGATACTCAGTCCCATATTAGCTGTAGAACTGTGCAAATCCATGATAAAATCAACTTGCGGATTGCCTTTTGGTCCCAGAACTTTATTGATGAATCTTGCTCTATCCTGTTCATGGGAAGACTCTAGAGAATTATTCAAGTCTTCTATAGAAAAGCAGCGGTTTAAGTCTTTGTCAATATATCTCCTGTTCGCTTGAAAAGCCTGCGGGTTAGCAAGCATTACCAGTGTTTCAAAGCTAGGTCTTTTAACTAGTTCTGGAAATTTCTCAAATTTTTTAATGAGATATGCACCTGTGAATTCGTTTCCGTGGGTTCCTCCCACAATAGCAACCTGTCTGAATTTTTCCATGTTCAACAAGTAAGGATTCAATAACCAATCAATTAGCTAGGGATTAAAAACTTCTCCAAAAACTTCTCCATTGCATAATTTACGAAATGTTCTCCTCTACGTTCCACCTGCTGCTCCTTGATGATGGAGAACCCCATGTGCAAGAAAAACGGCTTGGCAGTAATACTTGCTTCAACGTACAAGCGATTAATCCTTAATTCATAAGCTTTGGATTCAATTGCAGAATAAATTTTTTTACCAATACCCATCCCTAGATAATTTTTATGACAGTAAAAGCAATCTATATGCCCGTTTAACTCTAACTCGCCAAAACCTGCAATGACTCCTTGATCATCAGCAACATAAGTAAATCGTTGTGAACAAATGTTTGCCCAGTCTCTAAAATAAATATTATCTGGAGCCCATGCTTTGACTTGATTGTTTGAGTAGTGCTTAATATTAACTTCACGTACTGTTTCGTGAAATAAGCGTGCTATCTGTTCTGTATCCTCTAGGCGAAACAACCGTATTTTCATAGTAAGCTTTACTAGCTCATTGCACTATTTATGATCGCATAGTCGGTAAATTCTACCAATTCTCTAAAAAGCGGCAACAGAGCGAGTTGCCTTTAGCAAAGCACTCTCAGGTGTTCCGTAATAGCCGTTTGTTGGAGATGTGGTTCCATAGTACTGGCAGGCAGGCTTCGCAAATAGCTGTGATATGGCGATCGTCGGTGCCACAGCAACCACCCAAAATGTTGAGATGGGGTAATTTATTTATCATCTCACGGTATTGATTAGCCAATTCCAGTGGGTTCCCTTCATCTAAATCTACCGCTTCATTCAGTTCAGCATGGCTTCTAGTAGAAGCATTGGCACGGATACCGCGAATGCGGCTCACCCACGCTTTACTCTCTGTGAGTAAGTCGGCAAAATGGGTAGGATGAGCGCAATTGATCATGTAGTAGGCAGGTGCATTATCTGTAGCAGCATCGACCTGCTGTATGGCATCCTGTAACGTCTGCCCCGTTGGTAGCTTACCATCGTTTTCAACTGTAAAAGAAATCACCACTGGCATCCCAACAGACTGGGCGGCACAGGTAATGCCGATCGCTTCTTCGACATAATTCATAGTGATAGCAGTAACCAAGTCAGCATCCGCATCCCGGAAGGTTTCAATTTGGGGGCGGTGGTATGCCTCAGCTTCCGAGATAGTCATAATTGCCGATGGAACATAGCCATCCCCACGCGGTCCGATGCAACCACTAATCACCATCCTGGAGGTTTCCGTCGCGTATTCTTGACGAATTTCATGGAGTAGCGCGATCGCCTTGCGGTTCATCTGTGCCAGTGCTGCTTGGTTATAACCAAGTTTAGTACCCCAATCCGGGTTAGCGCGCCAGGTTGCACTTTCAAGAATCAATCCCACCTGATACTCTCTGGCGATGCTGGCGTAGGTGCGAAAATATTTTTGCAGCGCCTGGTATCCTGCCTTATGCTTCAGCAAATCAAAGGCTGCAAAGTCAGGTAAATCCCATCCTTCATGAAAGATGAGTGTGGTTTCAATGCCACCATCACTGATGAATAAGCCACTTGATAATTGTGGTAAATGATTTCTGTATTGTCCCATTGTCTTCCTCCTGTAAGTTCATCCACTTAGTCATTAACCATGCCAATGAATTGCCGCAAAATCTATCACAAAAACTTGTTTAGTTTACTTAAATTCGAGAAATTCTATAGGCAATCAATTTAATCTAGTTAATGTTGATTTTAATCTAGAGACAAATCGGGAAGAACTAGGGAAGATTCCAGTGATATTTGCACGCTGGCAACTATCAGCAAAGTTAACTTTTTTGACCTACCACTTCACACCAGGTTTGAGCAAAAAATCCATCTGGGTGCTGGCTCCATTCCCGCAAAGCTTTGCTCATCATCGTAATTGATTGCACATCAGCCCATCCCTTTTCCACCGCTTGCTCAACCTTTTCAGAAGCCTCAATTCGCAATGCCAAATATTCTGTAATCAAACTTAACGGCTCATAGCACTGGTAGGAAGCAGAAACTTTGATTTGAGTAAACCCAGCTTGTCGTAGCAAAGCACGTAACTCTCTGCCCACATAGACATTACCGCCATTGTGCTGTTGAAGAAACTTGTAATACGAAACTGCTTGCTCCAATTGAGGCGTAGAAGGCGCAATCAAAAAACCTCCCCAATCTGGACTGCGAATCCCCACCTCCCCTCCAGGTTTGAGAACTCGCAACAGTTCCCGCAGCGCCTGTAAAGGTTGTTGAAGATGCTCGAATAAAGCATGAGAAAAGACTGCATCAAAGGAATTATCAGCGAAGGGTAAGCTATAAACACTTGCCTCGATGAAATCAACATTATCGATCGCTTGCTTTGTAGCATTTTCCTGAGCAATGCTAATTTGAGAGGCTTCCTGATCAATTCCCGTCACTGTACCAGGAAACATTGCTTGCGCCAAACCCAAAGTTATCGTACCAGGACCGCAACCGCAATCGAGCAATTTCATCCCTGGACGCAGATAAGGCATGAAAAACGCTCCATGAAATTCCGCTGTGCGATGCATCATAAACTCAGTTGCATTGGTTGAATAGCCTGGAGTGTAATTCTTGGGCATCGTTTTGACTCCTGAATTGTTGTTGTATGAGCATCATAAGTAGACCGTTTTCAGATGTCCAATATATATTTGTTTGTATTTGAAACTTTTAAAATATCAAAATTATGGAACTGCGACATCTGCGTTACTTTATTGCTGTGGCTGAAGAACTGCACTTCAGTCGAGCGGCTTCGCGACTGCACATAGCTCAACCACCCTTGAGCCAACAAATTCAGCAGTTGGAAGCAGAATTAGGAGTCGAATTGTTTCATCGCAAAACTAAGCGACAGGTGCAAATCACAGAGGCTGGACGGGTATTTTTACGAGAAGCTTATCAACTGTTGGCGCATTTGGAAGTGGCAATTCAGGTGACTCAGCGTACGGGACGAGGAGAAATCGGACAATTGCGGGTAGGGTTTATCAGTCCAGTCACTTATGATTTATTGCCTGGTATTCTGCAAAAATTTCGGCAACAGTTTCCAGAGGTAGAATTGGTGTTGCAGGAGTTAACAACGGCTGAACAAGAGCAAGCACTTCGCGATTGCGCGGAGCGCACTGCCCCTAAGGGCAATCGCCGCATTCATGTTGGCTTTGTGCATCTACCTTTAGAAGATGACACCCTAAATTGGGAGTGCATTCAGCAAGAAACTCTGATTGTAGCGTTAGCCCAAACTCATCCCTTAGCGCAACAAGAAAGTATCGCAGTCCAATCATTAGCGAATGAGCAGTTTATTTTATTTCCTCGTTATTTAGGAGTCGGACTCTATGACAAGATTATGGCTCTTTGTCAGCAAGGCAATTTCACTCCCAAGGTAGGACAAGAAGCGATCCAGATGCAGACGATCATAGGACTGGTTTCAGCCGGAATTGGAATTGCAATTGTGCCGTCCTCTTTGCAAAATCTTCAGCGTACTGGAGTCGTTTATCGAGCGATCGCGCAACAAACACCTTTAATCGAAACTGCGGTGGTGTGGCGAGGTGAGGAAGAAATACCAGTGTTGCGCAAGTTCCTCAAAGTTGTCAACAGCGTTAGTAAAGAACTTTGACACTCTTTTAGGGTACGTATCCTGTCTAGCTTGGCTCAATCACTTTCTCAATTAAAACGCATTTCACTTGATACCTTTTGCATAAATAAAATAATTATCTGTCACCTTCACATCAGCATGAAATCCTACTTGCGTTAGCTTGTCCCGCAGTTCTTCCGGCTGATAAAAAATTTTAACTATCTTAAATTCTTGCTCATTATTTAACTTTCGTGTGATGTAAATATCGCCGTTGTTTTCTAGGATATGATTTTTAGCTGTCGATGTTGGTTCAAACCGAGAGTCAAGGATAAAAACTTGTCCACCAACACGAACCGATTTATAGACTTTTGCGAAAAAAGAATCAACTAATGTTGGCGGTACATGAGACAACCAAAAGGAAAAAAATACTAAATCATATTCAGCATCTGGTTCCCATGAGAACAAATCGACAAGTCCATAGTCTACGTTAGCAGCACCTAACTTTCTGCGGTTAATTTCAATCACTTCTTGGGAAGCATCAAGCGCTGTAATGTGCTTGCCAATTTTTAAAAGTTTCTGCGTCCAAATACCTGTCCCACACGCTAACTCTAAGATGTTTTCTACCGCACCAATCTGGTATAATGCGTTTTTGACCACAGCAACTTCATTGAACCAACGCTGGTTGATTTCCTCCCCACGATCATACCTTCCAGCTCTGTAGAACAATTCATCATATTCCTCGGCTCTAGCACTATAGTAAGTAATTTGTTGTTGAATAGTATCATCTGTCATAAGTTGCTTCCTGTTTGCTCCATGAACTTAGATTTGCCTGAGACACCTATGGGTTTTCTCTTAGTTATACAAACTTTAGGTATATTTATTTGCTCAAGCTGGAGGTACTCCCTTGGTTTATGTTGCTTATGATGCTTGGAGTCCCAAGGCTGAAGCCATCCTCGTTCCCAAAAATTCACCCATTAAACGTAAAGAGGCTCACTGTTTCTATGAGAAAATCGGCTACAGCAATATAAAACAATCCCTGACATTTTATAAAACATTGATTTAGAAAAACAAAGAACGAAATCTGATCACTACTCCTGTCACGCTCAAAAATTACCTATTAACGTAGACGCAAGAGGGGCGATGCCCGAAAGCAACGCGCGGCAATCCCGACGCCCTCAATGCCTTACAGCAAGCGCTAGACGATCCAGAGCGAGATGTTGTTATCTACTCCCAACGGGCGATGCACTATTTAAGTCATAAAAGTATGTTACTGCTCGTCATTTTTTCATGTCAAGAATTCATTTGTGTAAGCGGAGGGACTCAGGGCACTGGGAAGCACGAGGGCAATCGCTATTTGGTGTTGCGGACAAGTCACTCTCTTTCCTCTCCAAAATTACTCAATATATAGATTGGGTTGAACAGTAGCGAAACATAATTACTTCAGTAAAAAGTCAAAATTGTTACAATAAGTGCTATAAATTTTCTGATGAAAGCAGATATGAATTCTGCTGCAATAGTTGTTTAGTGGAGAATCTAGCTATGACTCAAAATGAGAATGGTACTTTATCGAATATCAATCAATCTTCTTCACATTCAGGTATCCGATACTGGGGTAAAGTTGAGCTTATAGAAGAAGGAAAAAGTTATAGAATTAATCGTCTTGAAATCAAGCCTAAGCATAGCATGAAAGCACAAATTCATTACCACCGTAGTGAACATTGGGTCGTAGTTTCTGGTGTTGCAAAGGTGACTTGTGGTAACGAGGAAATATTACTGAATCGAAATGAATCAACTTATGTTCCTCCCGCCACCCTTCATAAGGTAGAAAATCCAGGATTTATTGAGCTAGTTATTCTGGAAGTTCAAAATGGTGAGTACTTGGGAGAGGATGATATAGAGCGCCCATTGGACTTGACGTTGGTCTAGCCAAAAAAGGTGGGCACTGCCCACCCTACAACCTGCTAACCTAGCTGTAAAGCTTCATAAAGAAACGGTATTAGTAGGCAGGATTCTTCACTACATATAAATGCAGTACACGTCATTCCAGCACAGCGAAATGTTGCTATGGGTACGTGGATTCTCAGTTAAATACAAGCGCGTGCAAAGCTTTTGCAGTTATCTGTTGTCAAACTAAGACTGTTCCAGACAAATGCCAACAAGTAATTATATTGCAATACGCTTGGTGATAAGACCAGAACCCTTATCAGGAAAACAATGTAGAGACGCGCCACCTCTCGTCTCTACACACCTGATTTTGACACATCAACCTTAACTGAACCGTATTGAATTATATTGAAGTATATTTACACCACGGTTTTCAAGATGTGGTTGTGGAACACTGTGTCTTTATGGAATAACTTTTTCTTTGGCTAAACGATAAGAAACTTTTCTCAATCAACGTTTTTTTAGCTCTGTACTCGTTTTCCGCCTAACCCCTAAAATTATAGTCGGTAAGATCATATCCTTTTTTATTAGCATTAACACATATTCTTCCAGAGAAATTAAGAAATTTGGTTCACTACTATCCTTGACAAATCGGTCGTTAAGCAAGCTAATTCTTATTGGTGGTTTATATTCTCAAATTACAAAAATTATTATAATTTAATATTTTTTTCGCACCATTAAAACCTTGTATTTTTAATTGATGAGAGTTAAAATCCTCTAGAAGCTGGGTATACAATGTATGAAGTATCGAGTTTCTAATTTGATTGCTGAACTTTCCATGCGGAGGTTTGTAGTTGGTTACAAATTATCACAATACCCGTCCCTTTAACCGACATATTGCCGAACAGTAGTGATGGTTGTCTAGTTGAGAATCTAGTTATGACTCACAATGAAAATAATGTTTTGCCAAATGTCAATCAATCTTCTTCACATTCAGATATCCGATATTGGGGTAAAGTTGAACTCATAGAGGAAGGAGAGACTTATAGAATTAATCGTCTTGAAATCAAGCCTAAGCACAGCATTAAACCACAAATTCATTATCACCGTAGTGAACATTGGATCATAGTTTCTGGTATTGCAAAGGTGAGTTGTGGTAACGAAGAAAGAGTACTTAATCGAAACGAGTCAACGTTTGTTCCTCCTGCAGCGCTGCATAAAGTAGAAAACCCAGGGTTTATTCCGCTGATTATCCTGGAAATTCAGAATGGTGAGTACCTGGGTGAAAATGATACAGAGCGCCCATCGGACTTGACTTTGGTCAGCTCTGTAGCTGAGAGTGAGTAAGCGTCAAAAAACCGCTTGACGCAACTGTGGGAAAACTTTAGATACCTTGCTCAATACGTAATCACCATACGTTCCACGAAATTCGTGAACACTAGCCCGATCCCAGCGTTCCTCTTTGTTATCAGGCACTACCCCCACGCTGTCCAGTTCAATTGGCTTCACTTCGACGTTGAAGTTGGGATCGAAGAAGAATGGGAAAGAAAGGCGGTTTCTTCCCGACTTATTTTGAACGCGATGAGGTGTGGAGCGATATAGTCCTCGCGTCATGCGGTCTAGCATATCGCCGATATTGCATACAAAAGAATTTGGAACAGGGGGCGCATCTATCCAGCCCGATTTCGACTTTATCTGCAATCCGCCTAAGTCGTCCTGCTTTAAAATCGTCAGAACGCCGTAATCTGTATGTTCGCCTACACCCCACCTCTTTTCACTGTCAGAGGGTGATGGATTAGGGGGGTAATTGAAGATGCGGAATAATATAAGCGGATCTGATGTGTAACGCTCAGCAAAGTAGGACTCCTCTAGTCCAAGGCTCAAAGAAATGGCAGCCATTAGCGAATGACCCAGCTGGGTCATTGCTGCCATATACTCTATGACTGTCTCCCGAAATAGCCCAATGTTCGATGGAAAGAGGTTAGAACCGTGCATGGGGGTATCTGCTTTTACAAGCGGGTGCTCCTCTCCTAACTCAGCCCCAAAGTAAATACCTTCTTTCAAGTCAGGTTTTCCTGAGGTGAGTTCACCCCCAACTGGGAAGTATCCCCGCCATGCTCTACCTCCCAAAGCCATACGGATTTTAAGCTTGGTTTGCAAATCTTGGGCAAAAAACTGCCGACTAAGCTTTTCCAACCTCTGCTGCAATGCTTCGTCCACCCCGTGTCCCACAATGTAGAAGAATCCATACTCGCGACACGCTTGTCCAATTTCAGTGGCTACCTGGTGGCGAGCCTCCTTTGGAGGAGCTTCGCTAACGCCAGTTCCAGACACCAGCGCACTGATGTCAATGATTGGAAAGACTGAAAATTTATCATTTTTAATTTGCAAGATTTCCATCCTAGGATTCTGCTGGGGATTGTCCTGGAAACAGTTAAGGAGAACCTTAACCTAAACTTGTACAAATTTTAATTCAACTTTTGCTGTTTCTATCTTACCTTATCTAAAGTCTCTAGAAATCATTGTACTAAACTACGGTAACTTGATAGATTTTTAGAAATATGCAATTATGTCAATAGCTGAAAACAGTCAAAACTCTCTAAAATTGCTAGTCAAATGCTACTTTGCTTTGCCTAACAACTCGTAATGCCGTTGGTTCTAGAAAATAAATCATTCTAAAACTGTCATTCAAAGCAAAACCAACAAAATCTAAGAATCTCAGCCGAAAGCGAGAATCCTTGCAAAATGCTTGACAGTCCTATCGCTTTGTATGCTTTGTAACCTGCGGCAAGCGGTGCACAGCATGTCTATGGGAACGCCTACAGCATACGGATTTGGATTCTTTTTTGTGTGGTGGTTTCTACTGAACTTGAGGAGTAAAAATGTTTAAGGCGATCGCGTGTGCTTGGATACTTCTTGTTGTTGGCGACTTCCTTTCTACTTTTTGCTATCACGTACCTGAGCATGTTTTTGGTCATCTTCATGTGCAAACTCACCATTCCTACAAGAAGAACTTTCGCCATTACGCTATTCTGACGCTCAATCTCCAGGTTCTTCTAGATGGTATTCTGGGTGCTTTGCCTTATTTACTGGTAGCAGCATTTCTATGGTACTTTTCCCCCATAGGCGTTTTGTGTGGGCTACTGTTTGGTCAGTTTCATGTATGGTGGAGACATACGAGCATCTTGGATTGGCAAACTCCCAAGTCAGTGGATCTTTTGTGTCAGATTCTATTCATCACAACTCCAGAAAAACATTGGCAGCATCATCAAAAAACGAACCAGGGTTACGGCGATATTTTCACATTCTTTGAACAGCCAGCTCAAGGCTGGTTGCGTTTGCTACGCCTGTTGAGGTTGCGTTTTTCGCACCGAATCGTGTCCCAATAATATTATTTACGTTTGGCTAGAGAATCTGAGATAAGAACTTGCGAGTGCGATCGTGCTTGGGGTTTTGAAAAAAGGCACTTGGCGTAGCTTCCTCTACAATCGTACCACTATCCATCAAAATCACGCGGTCAGCGACTTCGCGAGCAAATCCGACTTCATGGGTGACGACTACCATTGTCATACCATCAGCGGCGAGGGTTTTGATCACGTCCAAAACCTCTCGCACCATCTCTGGATCTAAAGCGGAAGTGGGTTCATCAAAAAGCATAATTTTGGGCTGCATAGCTAATGCTCTGGCGATCGCCACTCGTTGCTGCTGTCCACCCGACAATTGTCCTGGATATTTGTGTGCTTGTTCCAAAATACCCACTCGTTCCAGCAACTGCATCGCCACTTCTTCTGCTTTGACTTTCGTCCACTTCCGCACCCAGGTTGGTGCTAAAGAGATATTTTGCACCACACTTAAGTGAGGAAACAAATTGAACTGCTGAAACACCATCCCTACTTCTCGCCGAATTGTCTCAATATTTCGCATATCATCGGTAAGAGCGATACCGTCAATTTCAATTCGTCCTTGTTGATATTCTTCTAAAGCATTAAAGGTACGAATAAAAGTTGATTTTCCTGAACCCGAAGGTCCCATCAACACCACCACTTCTCCCCGATTTACTGTCAGGCTAACACCTTGGAGAACTTGGAATTTTCCGTACCACTTGTGAACATCTTGAGCAACAATAATAGGCTGTTGAGTCATGATTTAATAGTGATTTTACAAAAGTATGATTTCAGGATATTTAGAACCACAGATGGACACAGATTAACACTAGTTAATTATCTGTGTCCATCTGTGTCTATCTGTAGTTTTATTTTCATTACTCTTGACTTTTCTCAGAGGTTAAATAAAATTTTTCTAGCGCTGCGTTGAAATTCCGATTAGTCCATTGATATCCGATTCTCGCTCATTGCTGATGACCAGTTGCCGTCCTGATTGCAAGTAGTTTCCCCTCATCTTCCATCACCGTTGACCAACACCCAATTGCTTTTCTAAACGTTGAGAAGCTAGGGACATGGAGTAACAAAAAACCCAATAAATGAGTCCAATAAATAAATAGACTTCTGCATAACGGTCAAGAAATTGAGGTTGAGCCAAGATAGAGCGAGAAATTCCTGTTAATTCCAATAATCCAACAATTGCTAACAGGGAAGTGTCTTTAAATAGACCGATAAATTGACCAACGAGGGGTGGGATAACAGCACGCAACGCCTGCGGAAGAACTATAAGTAGCATTGTTAGGGGAGTATTAAATCCTAGTGCTTTAGCGGCTTCGAGTTGTCCGCGTGGAATTGATTGAAGACCACCACGTACATTTTCTGCTAAATAAGCGGCACTAAATAGAATTAAACCAGCAATTCCCCGCAAAACTCTGTCTAAACGGATTTCTGGTGGCAGGAACAAGGGTATCATCACTTGAGCAAAGAACAAAATCCCAATCAGTGGTAGTCCCCGGATAATTTCAATATAAAGGATACTAAACCAACGCACAAAAGGCAGCTGACTCTGACGCCCCAACGCTAGTAAGACACCCAAAGGAAAAGAGAGAAGAATACTAACCAGCGCCGTCACCAAAGTGAGCAGCAAACCATTCCACAAACCGCTTTCTACGGGTTGCAGTCCAAAGCCACCGCCAATAAGCCACAGGATGATTGGGAAGGAAAGCGCCCACCCAAAGGGTAGCCAACTGTTGACCCTACCGGGTAAGCGTTTCGTGAGAGTTCCCCAGGACAAGCCACCGAGACCGAGGATAATCAAGAGTGCAAGCCACAGTCGCCAATAAAGTTCCTGCGGGAAACGACCAACAAAAAATAAAGAGAAGTTAGCTTTGATGACTTGCCATTTTGCTTGAGTCAAGACCCAAGTCAAGATACCTTTGATACCAAAAAACAGCAAACACAGGCAAAGAACTGTGAGAATGCTGTTGTACCAGTTGTTAAACAGATTTTTATGTAGCCATTGTAAAATAGTTGGTTTTTGACTTTTAAGAAAACTCATCTCTCCTTAAGTTGCACGCTACGGTTTAATAAATTCATTACTAAGGAGACGGTTAGGCTGATGGTTAAATAAGTAACCATAATTAACAGCATAACTTCTACGGCTCGCCCTGTTTGGTTAAAAGTGGTGGAGGCAACAAGGTAAATATCGGGGTAGCCAATCGCAATTGCTAAACTAGAATTCTTGGCTATATTAAGATATTGACTTGTCAGTGGCGGAATAATCAGCCGCAAAGCTTGGGGGAAAATCACTAGCCGCAATACTAACCCAGGCTTTAGACCTATTGCTCGTGCTGCTTCCCATTGTCCTTTAGGTACTGATAAAATCCCAGCTCTGACAATTTCGGCAATGAAGGCACCAGAGTACAGCGTTAATCCCAGAATGAGTGTTGATAATTCGGGGGAAAATTGTATTCCAAAAGGAAGGGTGACCCCCCGGTTGTTAATATTTATAAACCCAAGCAGAGAAATTTGATTTTCTGTTTTTGGCAGACTTAGGAAAACGGCGAAGTACCAAAAGAACAATTGCAGAAGTAAGGGTGTGTTGCGTAAGGTTTCTACATACACTAGAGCTAGCTGACGCACTAACCAGTTATCTGATAGCCGCGCCACTCCCACGATTATGCCAACAATTGTTGCCAGAATGATGCCAAAAACTGTGACTCTTAGGGAGTTCACTAGCCCAACTAATAAAGCGCGGCTATAGGGGTCAGAGGGCTGGTAAGAAATTGGAGTTTCGCCAATGTTGAACGATGCTTGGGATTGTAGAAAATCAAATCCCAGTTGGATTCCGAGTCGCTGTAAATTGTAGGTCAGGTTGTGCCATAGTATCCCTACTAAAGTAGCAACTATGAACACAGCTATTAACTGACCGACAACAGGAAAAAACCGTCGGTTGCGCCAAATGGGAGTCATAGGCAATGCAAAATTCGCTCATTCAAAAACTGACTGCTAATGAACATCCTAACTGCTGCTTATAAGGGAATTAAATGGAAGTCTTTAGTCCTTAATTATGAGTCATTAGTCAAATACTTTTAGCTTTTGACTTGTTTATCGGAAGGGGGGAGCATAAAGAATACCACCTTTATTCCAAAGCTTGTTTGGACCTCTATCCAGTTTCAATTCAGAATTTTTCCCTAAATTCCGTTCGTAAACTTCACCATAATTGCCTACGTGTTTAATAATGCGAGATACGAAGTCGTTTGTCAAACCGATGCCTTTTCCAAGGTCGCCTTCTGTACCTAATAAGCGCTTCACTTCAGGGTTCGGACTGCTGGCTAATTGGGTAACATTTTGGGAATTAACTCCCAGTTCCTCGGCATTAATTAGAGCAAATACAGTCCATTTCACCACATCAAACCATTTAGAATCCCCATTGGCAACAGCTGGTGCTAGGGGTTCTTTCGACAACACGACATCGAAAACAAGATGCTCATCTGGTTTAGGTAGGGTGGTGCGCCGGGAAACTAATTGAGAACGGTCTGAGGTTACGGCTTCACAGCGACCTTGCTGGTAGGTAGTGAAGGTAGTGTTAACATCTTCAAAGACGAGAGGCTTGTACTCAATACCCCGCTGCCGCATTTGGTCTGATAGGTTTTGTTCGTTGGTGGTTCCTGTCTGGGTGCAAATGGATTTGCCTTTGAGGTCTTCCAGCTTTTTGATATTGCTACTTTTTTTCACCATTATGCCTTGACCGTCGTAAAATACCACAGGAGCAAACTCCAGACCCACAGAGGTATCTCGGCTAATTGTCCAAGTGGTATTCCGGCTGAGGATGTCTACTTCGCCAGTCTGGACCGCTGTAAAGCGTTCTTTGGCGTTTAAGTTGCGGAACTCTACTTTCTTGGGATCATCAAAGAGTGCTGCGGCGATCGCACGGCAAACATCCACATCTAACCCTGCATATTCACCGTTAGGCTTAACATAGCTAAATCCTGGTAATTGTCCACTGACACCGCAGATAACCTTGCCACGGCTTTTGATTGTATCCAACCGACTTCCACTACTTCCTCCTGATTGTCCAGCGCAAGCATTCAGTGAAAAGACTAGAGGTAAAGTAGCTAGCAGTAACAACCGCCATTTACGCTTCAACATTGACAAATTTTCTCCTCTACTCAATAAAGACTAAGATAAACTCTATTGTTTCTCAGATGGTTGCAGAAGCGAGCTATTTATACTGGCAATGCTTTGTCTTGATAAACTCTTGTTGCCCAATGTCAAATTTTTTGGCAAAAGACGCTATCTCTCAGGTTTTTGGAGACTGATAAGTCGGGCGAGCAAGCTCGTATAAATCTCTTGTGCGAGTATATCAGTTTCCACAAAGGCGAGCGATCGCATGGAGCTTCGATAGATCTATCGTGTTTTGCGGTGTGAGTAAATCGTCGCATATGTGCCACAGCAATGCCGAGAGGAATAATTAAACCAGATGGGCTGCTCTCGTTTTCTACATCAATCACTTGTTTAAGCTGACACTCAATATGAATTTGTGACTCAGCAACTCGCGCCGCACGTAGTTTCATGGAGGGAACGGGAGTCGATCCCGCTTCTTGAAACTCGTTCACCTCTGGCGGAAAATCGGCACTGGTGATGTTCATTTGCTCCTCTATTTCTTCGACAACTACGTTAACCACCAGTTCTCCCGACGACTCTGCATTCACCAAAGTATCCTTTTTGTCAGCGCCGCGCCGCGAACCGCAAGAAATAGCTAAAGTCGGTGGATTACCTGTCACGCCCATAAAGAATTTGGAAGTATTTAAACTTAGGTATACTTTACATTTATTTACAAGATGCTCCCAAGTTACTCACTTTTTTCCAATAATCTTGAAGATAAATCGTGGACCACTGCTTGCCAAATATCACCAATTACCGGTGGTGATACTTCTCCTTTCTCGTTCACTAAGGGTATACAGTCTGAATAACTCAGTGAATTATTCACTACTAAGTAATATTACATCGCAAATTAAGAAAAATTTTATGTGTGAGAAGTTAGCTGTAAGCTATGGATGAGTACTATGAATCAAAAACGCTGCCAATCCTATCTTGAACTGATAGTAGTGCTGCTGATGAATTCTAAAGCCGCAAGATGTGAAATTTTGAAATGTAACCAAAGTCTAGTAAATACGGATTTGATCCAGACAACCCTACAGAGTGCATCTGTTCTGACAGTGCTAAGAAGAGACTGCCACTTTTCTAATAATTTCATGGAACTCATTCGTCAGTTGTTGGGGCTGTATACCGATAAACCTTTACAAGGAATATCATCAGAATTTGTCATTGGAAATGTTTGTTTAGATATGCGTGAGTTCTCCAAGGCGAGAGAGTTTTATGAACAAGCTTTAGACATTTTCAGGATAGTCAGTGACCGCTCAGGGGAAGGGAATGCCCTTGCACTTATAGGAGACACTTTCTATCACCAAGATGCTTTTTATCAAGCAATCAAGTATTACAAGCAGGCTCAAGCCATATTCCTAGCAACAGGCGCCCTTCTTAGCGAGGCGATGGTTCTTTATCAAATGCGAGCGTCTTACTATTTCATGAGCCAATATGCTCAAGCCATAGAATTAACTGAGCGGCGTTTGGTCATTGCACGAGAGCTATTATTGCGCTCTTTGGAGGCTCATGCTTTACACGAGCAGGGAAATAACTATCAGGCTATGAACAACATATCTCAAGCAGAAAAGTGCTACAAGCAAAGTTGGGCAATCGCCAAGGAAATAGGTGCTGGCGAGTTACAAGTCCAAAATCTAAGGGGAATAGGAGACTTTTATCTGTCTCAAGGCTGGATCAAGGATGCAATTTGGATTTACCGAGAGGGTTGGTACAGCGCTCGTCAGTTAAGCTATCGCCAGGGGGAAGCTAGTTGTCTGCAATCTTTAGCAGAGGCTTACTTGTGCTTGGGAGATTTAGAAAAAGCAAAGAAGTACAACCAGGAGAGTGTGAAGATTAAGCAAGACATTGGCATTGCCTTTGTACAGAAACCTGTAACCTTGGTGGGATGTGATTATCTTTTTCAAGGTAACTTTACTGATGTGGAGCGATCGCCCTAACTCAAAATCTTGCTTAATCAAAAGCTGACGTGGACAAGACACATACGGACAGCAAAATTTTCTTCAGCCAAGCGAGATATTGAAGATGTGTTTTTGCCTTTTTAATTTAAATTGTTGCCACTATGTGAAAGCAGTTTTTCTACTACCCAGCGCGTCATAGGATCATTGACATTCTTTCAAGGTAGTCTATGAAAGCTCCAGTGCATAGTATGCTCCTGCTCGCACCAATTACCCCTTCGTAAAGGATGCAGTGATGAAAGCAATGTTATTTCGATGAAATTTTCTCATATGTTCCCGTGATTGTAAACTTACTACAGGCAAACCAGCACCACCAGCCAGGGTAAGCTCATCTAATTTAGTAGAAACTTGACTTGACAAATGAAAGACAATAAGCATAAACGCCAGGGAAAAAATGTACTTGACGAGAAAGCAAGATCAATGAGATGACTTGAATGCTGTTATGAAAAATCTTCAGGAGTCAGGTTGATGTCAGAGGGCTTTGAAACTAAATCTGCTGAACAAGCACGATGATATTGAACGATTAATTCCTCTTGCACGTAGTTATGGTTTTGACATTAGCATTTCCAGGTGAATGAAAAAGTTATACGTTATTTTTTGTATTTCCTTAGTTATTATTTCAATTTTAGCTTTTTCTAGTATTTCTTTTGCCCAAATAACTGACCCGATTCCTGAAAAAATAGAAAAATCAAAACTAGCTGTAGGGCTGCAAGAAATTGTACAAATTCCCAAAAGCGGAACTGGGCGAGAAAAAGTAGCACGATTGAATTTTTTAACCCATGCAGGTGACGGTAGTGGCAGGTTATTTGTTAATGATATGCGAGGTAAGTTTTATGTGATTATTAATGGTCAAGCTTCTTTATACATGAATTTTCAAAAAATAGTATGTTCCGGGTTTAGCTATGACACTTCACAACAGGGTTTTTCCTATTTTGCTTTTCACCCAGAATTTGCTAAAAATGGAATTTTCTACACGGTACATAGTGAAGAGAAAAATAATCGCATTCCCGATTTTCCTGTTAACAAAAGGATTACTGATAACAAAGGTAATACTATAGAAAGTTCTCACCACGATGTAATTCGGGAGTGGAAAGCTGCTAACCCTACAGCAAATACTTTTACCGGAAGATTTCGGGAAATAATGCGTATTGAACAGCCCTACGAAGACCATAATACAGGACAATTAGGCTTTAATCCTAATGCTAAACCTGGAGATGCTGATTATGGGATGTTGTATATTGCGTTGGCTGATGGGGGTAGTAACGGCTTTCCTGTCAGTGATACAGATCCCCTCGATAATGGACAGGATCTGAGTACACCTTTAGGTAAAATTCTGCGGATAGATCCTTTTGGTAACAATAGTGCCAATGGCAAGTATGGCATTCCTGGGGATAATCCTTTTGCTAATGATAGGAATTCAAAAATATTAGGGGAAATTTGGGCTTATGGGTTTCGTAATCCCCATCGTTTTAGTTGGGATATGGGTGGCGATCGCAAAATGTTGATTGTTGATACTGGTCAGGCTTTTATAGAAGAAGTAAATCTTGGTATCAAAGGGGCTAATTATGGATGGGGGAACCGGGAAGGGACTTGGGTAATAGATGAAAGAAATGAGAATGTTCTGTTTGCTTTACCTAAAGATGATGCCAAGTATGGTTATACCTACCCTGTTGCTCAATATAACCATCATGTACCAAAGGACTATCCAGGTTTTTATGGAATTGCAATTACAGGTGGTTATGTTTATCGGGGTAAAGCGATTCCCGAATTAATCGGTCAATATATTTTTGCTGATTTTGGCAGTGATGCGCGTTTTTTTCATGTACCTGTAGATGAACTTGTGAACGGAAAACAGGCAAAGATAAAAGAATTGAGACTATTTGATGGCAAAAAAGAAGCTACTTTTCTGGAAATTATTGGTAGCAAACGTTCTGATGTCCGGTTTGGGATAGATGAAGAAGGAGAAATATATGTTACATCTAAGAGTGATGGTAAAGTGAGAAAACTTGTTCCAACACCAAAAAATTAATCTTGACGTGTTACGGATATATCAATGCTGAATCGGTTGATGGCGTAGAAGATAATGCAGAAATTATGAACTATGTAATCAATCTTGCTTTTCCGGATATTTTTAAAGAAAATGCGGTATCAGCGTAGTATTAATGTTAACAAATGGAATTTTCGCTTCAGTTGGGCAGGTAAGAGTGAAAAAAACTTTAGGAATAGGTGCGTGCAATTTATTACTTAGCTTATTGATGGTACAGCAAAGCTGGGGGAATACCTCCGCTAACGTACCAGCCATTATGGACAGTAACGCTAAAGTAGAAAAATTATCTAGTGGTTTAAAATTTACAGAAGGACCAGTCTGGAATCCAAGCGGCTTTTTATTCTTCAGTGATATCCCCGCCGATACAATCTATAAATGGACAACTAACGGTATTTCTGTATTGCGTCGTCCTGCGGGAAATCCCAACGGTAATACTTTTGATCGACAAGGACGATTAATTACTGCTCAACATAACCGCCAACTGACACGTACAGAAAAAAACGGTAAAATAACAATCCTGGCTGAACGCTACCAGGGAAAACGCCTCAATAGTCCCAATGATGTTGTAGTTAAGTCGGATGGTAGCATTTATTTTACTGACCCACCGTACGGTATTCAAAAGGAACAGGAAGAACTTGGGTTTTATGGTATCTATCGCTGGAAACCAGATGGAACCCTAACATTGTTGAACAAAGAGATGGTGCGTCCCAATGGAATTGCTTTCTCGCCAGATGAGAAAAAATTATACGTTAGTGATTCCGAAAAATTACATATCCGCGTTTTTGATGTCCAGTCAGATGGGACATTAGCTAACAGTAGGGTGTTTGCAGAGTTGCCTGGAGCGACAGATAAAGGTGTACCTGATGGTATGAAGGTGGATGCCAAAGGCAATATCTACTGTAGCGGTTCTGGAGGAGTATGGTTTTTTTCGCCAACAGGTCAACTTCTGGGCAAAATACCTGTTCCCGAATCAGTAACAAATTTAGCTTGGGGCAATAAAGATTACAAAACGCTTTATATTACGGCAGGAAAGAGTATTTACCGCATTCGCTTGAATATTGCAGGCGTCAAACCGGGGCAGAATTAAAATTGCAAACTTATAGTGAAATTTTGGATAAACTATGAAGACCAAAAGCTTGCTATTATTTTGTTTGGGATTCTTGCTCACAGTTTCTTGTTGTTTAGGAGTAACCGCAAGTATCCCGACAAAAATTACAGTTACCAAAACCAATTACCAAGGCTGGCGAGATTCTTATATTTTAAGTAATGGTCAAGTAGAAGCGGTTGTAGTCCCAGCAGTAGGACGGATAATGCAGTTTCGCTTCAAAGATGGAGAAAGTACATTCTGGGAAAATGACCAGGTGTATGGTAAAGCACCTAACATCAAATCTGAAGCATGGGGTTACTTTGGTGCTGGGGGTGATAAAACGTGGCCCGCACCCCAATCTGAATGGGAAAAAATCACAGGACGAGGTTGGCCTCCTCCAGCTACGTTTGATTCTATACCAGTTACAGCAAGAGTTAATCGCAGCGAGGTGACGCTGATTTCTGCCATTGACCCTTTCTACGGCATTAGGTTCTACCGTAAAATTACACTTGAACCAGAAAAAGCTGTAATGAAAGTAACTACTACTTACGAAAAAGTTAAGGGTAAGTCAAAAGATGTTTCGGTATGGATTGTTACACAGTTGCGCGACCCCCTTGCAGTCTACGCAGCACTACCCCAACCGTCCATTTTTCCTGAAGGTTATAACAAGCAATCTGAAGATTTACCAGCTAACTTAAAGGTAGACAACGGCTTATTGTCCTTGACACGCGATCGCAATAAATCCCATAAAATAGGCTGTGATGCTAGTACATTATTATGGATGGGTGAAAAAGTCGCAGTCCGCATTGACTCACCAAGAGTATCTGGAGCAAGTTATCCCGACAACAACAGTAGCGCCGAAATTTATACCAACTTAGACCCAAAGGCTTACGTAGAGCTTGAATTCCTCAGTACGCTAAAAACACTGCGAGTCGGGGAAAAAATGGATTTAACTACCACATATACTTTAATTCCACGCATTACTAAGAATGCTGAACAAGAAGCCAGAAAAATTCTGGGACGATAATTCAGGCAGTTCTATATTAGACCAGCCCGGAATATTATCAGGGTCTAAAAAAATGGTAGAACGGAATTTTGATCGTCTACCAAGTAGAGTTGGGCGATCGCCCAAAACCTATGAAAAAAAGTCCGGTTAAGTTTATTCATCTTGTTGTTTTTTTAAAACTTAAAACATTTACAGTGTCTGTGCTACTGTGGGAGCTTTTCCTAAACTTGAAGGGAGGAAATCACTTGCTTATCCAAAAAGTATTGGAATGGTACCCACATACTCCTAAGATTTTATTTTGACCATCACCACTCCATGAGAAGGAACTTTAGCAGCAAAAAGACCTTTGTATTTTCCTAAATTTTTCTTTTGCCAAAGGTCTTGGACTACAAATGTTAGGTTTGTTGGATATCCGATTTCTGTCCAGGAAACAGATATATTTGCTTGAGCGTTACTACGATTAAGTAGTACAACGGCACGAGTTCCATCAACAAGCGGTTTTGCCCAAACTTCAAATTCACCATCGTCCCTGACTTTACGACCTTGTATAGGCCAATACAGTTCAGTTAAGGATTGATCCTCCCTAGCCCTCCTTAAAAAGGAGGGAACTAAGCCCCCTTTTTAAGGGGGTTGGGGGATCTTAACAAAACTAAACACCACTAACTGAACCGTATTGTTGTATAGCCAAAGCATCTTGATTTATGGCGATGACTTCCTTGTTGGTCAATATTTGAGTAATTTCCGGTTTCATATTTCGCAAGTCATTACCTGCCATAAGTGGAGCAGATAAAATCGACTTCTATTTGGTTTATGGCGATGTTAATTCTAAGGTTATCTGGTGATATTTGAAGAGAGTAGGACGGTGACCGACACTCATGAAAGTTGTTTGTGTATCTAATAGATGCTGATAAAGGTTTTCCTCGTTCTTGATATCCAAAGCGCTAGTAGCTTCATCCAAAATCACATATTTTGGCTTAGTAATCAGCAGCCGCGCAAAGGCAATACGCTGTTGTTCACCTAAAGAAAGTACATCAGCCCAGTCTCTTTCAACCTCAAAACCACCGCATCTTTCAACTAAATTTGGTAGGTTGACCTGTTGCAAGATTTGATGAAGTTCATCATCAGTCATATTCACATTGAGCTGAGGATAGATTAACTGATTGCGGAGAGTCCCCAAAACCATATAAGGACGTTGAGGCAAAAACAGAATTTCCTCTAGTTTGGGTCGGATAATTGTACCTGTACCAGAATCCCATAGCCCAGCGATCGCCCGTAATAGAGAACTTTTCCCACAGCCACTCGTCCCTTTAATTAACAGCCCTTGTCCTGGTTGCAGTTCGGCTGAAATATCACGAAATAAAGTTCTCTGATAGTTTGGTGTATACAAAGTCAAGTTTTGGATAGCTAAACAGTTATCTTCAATCGTATTAATGGTTGTATACTCAGTTACCCCGGTCTTAATTTCTCTTTTTGGTTGTTGGAGAAAATCATAAAATTCAGACAAACGCTCAATTCCTGCACCCAAACTCGTTAAATTTTCAAACCTCCTGATAATGAGATACATGGCTCTATTGAGAGCCATAAATGCTCCTGATGCTTCTGCAATTTTACCAACTTCAAACTCACCAGAAATCACCTTTGGAGCTAGAACCAAGGCTGGTAAAATAGGAGGAATAACTTCATAAGATCTAATGAAAGAACCAAAATAGATTTGTTGCCAAAGTATCCAATAATTCAAATTTTTAAACACTTGATTGAATAGGAATTTCAGCAGGTTTGTTTCCTGTGCTTCTCCGCGATAAAAAGCAACAGATTCAGCATTTTCTCGGAGGCGGACTAAACCGAAACGGAAGTTACCTTCTTTTTTCTGCTGCTCGAAATTGATTTGAACTATTTTTTTTCCAAAGAAACCAATCGCTATGAGAGTACAAGTGACAGCATAAATAACTAGAAAAATCATGAGAATTGGTGAAATTCCCCAGAGAACCCCACTAAAAGCAATCACCTGTACACAAGTATTGAAAATATCCAAAAATATAGAGAAAGAGACTTCAGTAAAGCCTTGGATATCTTCAGATATCCGTTGGTCTGGGTTATCAATCTCTTTTTGAAAGTTATTGAGTTCATAAAAAGCTCGGTTACTTAAATATTCTCCGATAAAATGATTAGTTAACCAGCATCGCCAACATAAAATGAGTTTAAATCGGACATAGCTGTAGCAAGTTCCAACGGGAAGCAAGATAATTTGTAACCCTAAAAAAATGCCAATACTTGTCCAGAACCTGTGAGCATCTTTCGCCGCGAGAGCGGAAAGAAAATTACCCTGTTGAGTGTTTGAAAAGACATTAAGCTGGGTGGTTACTTGCAACAATACCAAAAGAATCAAAGCAGAACTAATCGCCCTCCATTTTTCATCACTACACCAGTAGATCTGAGCAACTGTCCAAAATCGCTGGAAAAACTTTAGGTGATTTTTTGGATATTTTTTCTGGCTCATGGGAACAGAATTCTTTGCCATATTCGACAATGAATACACATTGAACAAACAAGTTATTTTGTATGTACAGGAAATACAGATTGACCGGGTTGCACCCCTGCAATATTGAGGCGGATGCGGTAAATAGCAGTGGCTGCAGTTATGTAAAGAGTTTTATAGTCCTTATCACCCCAAGCCAAATTTGTTACCACCTCTGGCACGAAAATCTTGCCCAGGAGCTTTCCTGATGGCGAAAAAACCCACACCCCTTCTGACCCAGTAGAGTAAACATTGCCGAACACGTCCACTTTCATACCATCGGGCACGCCTTTTTCTTTCGGACCAGGTAACTCTGCAAAGACCTGTCCCTTACTCAGCGTTCCATCTGGCTTAACCTGGAAGACTTGGATATGTCCCTTTTCCGAATCACTTACATAGAGTTTTTTCTCATCTGGTGAGAAAGCGAGTCCGTTAGGACGTACCATCTCCTTGGTCAGCAACGTTAGATTTCGATCTGATGACAGCCTATAAACTCCATAAAAGCCGAGTTCTTCTTTTTCTTTACCGATGCCATAGGGAGGGTCAGTGAAGTAAATGCTAGCATCTGACTTGACCACGACGTCGTTTGGGCTGTTCAGCCGCTTGCCCTGGTAGCGTTCAGCTAAAGTCATGATGGTACCGTCCTTTTCGGTACGTATTAAGCGACGGTCATGTTCAGCAGTAATTAAGCGTCCCTGCTGATCAAGTGTATTGCCGTTGGAATGTCCCGCAGGACGACGAAATGCAGAAATCTGACCGGCAGGAGTCCATTTATATATCGTATTGGCACCCATATCACTAAACAGTAGAAAGCCACGTCGCTCCCAAACTGGTCCTTCTGTGAACTTAAAGCCACCAGACAGCTTTTCCACTTTGGCATTGCTGCTCATGATGCTTTGTAGACTATTAACGCTATTTCCGTTACTTTGTTGTGCAGTCAACACACTCAGTAACACACTGCACACAGCTATTTTCAAAGTAAAATTCTTCACTATTGCATACCAAAATTCAGTATTTATATGATTTTGTGTGAAAAGGTAGCGCTTGTATGACAGGTATCTTGCCTGAACTATGTCTGAACTCGCTTTGATTATCTAAGAAGGAGCATTACAGCGGTTTTCTGTAGTGTGGGCATTGCCCACTAATATCTCAAATGTCTATCACATAAGCTTTTGTAAGCAATGTCACCCTGCGATTTATGATCTAATAATTTGAAAAGTGCTGTAAGTACCGTACTACTGAAAGTTCGTCCTGTACGTCGGCTATACTAACCCCAAGAGCGGTAGAATGTGGTGTCCTGCCAAATTTTGGCAGTGCGTTCTTCAATAGCAGCAAGTTCCGTATCATTCAGTTGTCTGAAAATACTTGCTATCCAGGCATTTTCTTCTAGTTGTTTGACGTTATCAGCAGAAATTATGCAACAATGAACCCCAGGCTGGGACAAGCTGTAATTGAAGGCTTGCAGCATACTTGTCAAACCACCTGCTTGAAACAACTTCCCGTAAGCAGGGACTTTCATTGCAATCACCCCGACATTTTGTTTCTGAGCAACTTCTAGAACTCCAGGGAAGTACGGGCGTGGATGGTGTTTGTCTGCCGCATTGACAGGAATCAAAGTCGTGTGGAAGGAATAACGACGCAGCGCTTCAATCATGACATCTGGTTCACGGTGTCCTGTAATACCAACAAAACGCACGAGTTTCTGCTGTTGAATTTCTTCTAGAGCTTTAATTGCACCAGAGGGACTAAAAATGGTTTTTAGTTGTTCGGGAAAAGCAATACTATGCAGTTGCCACAAATCAAGATAATCTGTTTTGAGACGTTTGAGCGATCGCTCCAATTCTCGCCATACACCATCCCTATTTTTTTCATAAGTTTTACTTGCTAAAAACACGTTTGAACGATGGGGTGGTAAGACTTTACCTAAATAATCTTCACTTGGTCCATAACTAGCAGCAGTATCAAAGTAACGGATGCCAAGTTCCAAGGCTCTTTCAATAATTGCCACAGCTTCGCGCTCTTTTCCCTTTTGGGATAGTGGCATTTTTGTACTCCCACATCCCAACCCGAAAATCGGAACTTTTACTCCTGTGCGTCCCAACACTCGCTCTAGCATTGTTGCTGGTGATGTCGCAGCATTGGAACTATCAGTTTGCAAGGCATTAGCTCCTACAATGCTTCCAGCTACAGCAACACTGGTCAACAAGAAATTGCGCCGCGTCGTTTTTTCTGTCATAGATTGTTTAGGTAACAAAATCTCTTATAAAAGTAGTTCATAGAATCTACGCGCTATACAAGTGCGCCTAAGTTAGGACTAACCATCGACAAAAAGTTGATCAAGTTAATTCAACCCAACCTTTTGCTTGGGGTGTATCAGAAGAAATTGCTTCAGGTAATGAAGCAACAAATTTGTCTATACTTCGTAGTAGTCACAACAAACACCAAGGTATGTAAAAATGAGATCCTAAAATCATATTTATGTCAAGATGTAAATCCTAATTAACTTGAAAAAAGGAAATTCGTTTGCAAGGCAACAATAAACTGTATTCCAAGAACGACATGAAATGTTTAAAGATTTGATTTAGCGTTGCATAGTTAATTTTCTTAAGAGATTTGGAGAAATAGTAATTAATTTCTCGTTACATAAACAGTTTTAATAGCTTACCTTTTAACAGTGAACAGTGAACAGTAAACAGTTATCAGTTAAATACGAGTGGTTGCGCGTCCCCCACCTATTGGTGGAAGGCGTTGGTGGCGGGTTGAAATCCCCCACCATACGCCGTCAGGACTGATAACTGATAACTGATAACTGATTTAAGAAACTCCATTGTTTAACCTGCTTTTTTTGAATTTTTGACATTTAATCATTAGCCCAATTATGTAGGACTGACGCATTTATATACGTTATATAAAAAAAGTGAGAAAGTAGTGAAGTCATTGTAAAGTTTTGCAAATCAATACAGGAAAAATCTAAATATTTGTCAAAAGTGAAATTATTTCTTATTAGTTTTTTATATGATTTACATAATTCCAACAGACTTAACCAAAGAGAAAATGTAGGATTTTATCAACTAAGCTTGAGCAGCTTAGTCACTTCATCTGCCAGTGTCAAAGCGTCAAAAGGCTTGGCTATCACTCCAGCGACACCTAGTTGAGCAAATTGAGCCTGATCAACAGGTTGCATTTTAGCTGTCAGCAAAATGACTGGAATAGATTGAGTTGCAAGGTTCTGCTGTAAATGACGAAATAAAGTGATACCATCCATTTCAGGCATCATCACATCTAATAAAATTGCATCGGGATGTTCCTTCTGGGCTTTGAACAAGCCTTCTTTTGCTGTTGCTGCAGTTAGTACTTCCCAACCCGCCATGATTTCTAAACAAGTTTGAACCACTTCGCTCAGACGTTCTTCATCATCTATAAGTAGAATTCGCTTTGGCATAATTTAAGATAGTTTCCTAAAGTATTGGTGACCAGCATGATACTTTACCTCTACTTTGGTAAAAGTGGTAAGGTAAAGTAGAAAATACTTCCTTGTCCTAAAACGCTTTCAGCCCAGATTTGCCCGCCGTGCTGCTGCACAATACTCCGGCAAATAGCTAATCCTAACCCCGTTCCTCCCTTAATTCGGGAATCTGAAGCATCGACTTGCTGGAATCGCCCAAAGATGCTTTCTAGCTTTTGGTGTGGAATACCCCGCGCTCTGTGATGTCACGTCCTGCAGATACCCGTACCACACGCCCCTGATAGATACTGTTTTTCCCAACCACTTCTAACGGGAAAGTTGTTCCATCTTTCTTTACACCAGTGACTTCGTATGGTTTTTCATATCCAGACACAGTTTTTTCCATCACCAGTGCTAACGATTCTGGTGTTAAAAAATCCTTTGCCGACATACCAATAACTTCGTGAGTTTCGTAGCCGAACAACTTAGCAAACGATTGGTTGGCATCAATAACTTTTCCCATGGAATGAACCACAATGCCTTCAAAAGTCGCCTCAGTTAAAAACTGAAAACGCTGCTCACTCTCCCGTAGAGCCTGTTGTGCTTGCTGACGTCCGCTTATTTGGCACTTTAAAAGATAGTACATTAAGCACAAAAGTACAAAACTTAGGGTGAAAGCCACTAACGCAAAGATAAAAATGATATGAGATTGAATGGCAGATTGCTCAATACTCAGAAACGATAGCTGCTGTATACGATAATACGCCCAACCAACACCCAAAAGAATTAGTAATATAAACGCGAATCCAGTGGAAATAAATTTACATTGGTGGCGCTTCATATAGTCAAATAATTTCTTGAAGTAGTTAGCGATTATACAGCACCATTGTCTATCCCTGTTAGTACTCGCTTTTGTCCCATATCCTTAGTACATGATTCCATATAGTTGATAGCGAAAACTTGAACGAAGACTCTGTGTACCTTTGTCTTGAAAAGTTTCCTAGGTCGGGAAACCCTTCGGGTATGCCTTCGGCACGTCTTCGACGAACGCCAGTTGCCTAGGTCGGGAAACCCTCCTGCAGCACTGGTCTCACCTCCTCCAGAACTTTTCGCTGCGTTTACCGAGAGCGCTCCTCTGCGTTTAAAAACGTTACGAATTAATGAAATACTGTACTTAGTTTAATACACTCACCGTAGTATAAGCTACACGGTAAAGTGCTTGCAGGTCAGCACCATCCTTCGGGTATTCTGCCACCCCAGCACTGCAACTGACAGAAAAAGTCTGATTATTAGCATCAGTAAAGCCCTGCTGATTCCAGATGTTTAGGAACCTTATCAGCAACTTTATGCCTTGTTCTTGCTTCACACCGTATAAGCCAATCACAAACTCCTCACTACCCCAACGCGATAAAATATCACTCCCTTGCAAGGACTGCTTTAAGAGTTTTCCGAATCGGCTAAGAACCATATCTCCCGAATCATAACCGTATTGCTCATTCACCTGCTTAAAGTTGTTTAAATCTAGCAGCATAAAACAAAAAGGTTGACGATGCCTTTCCGCCAGATATAACAAATTGGTTAGCTGTTGGATAGACTTTCGCCGATTGGTAAGACCAGTGAGCTGATCTATTTCTGCTAAATCCCGATGGATTTTGGTTCGCTCTAACCGATTCAAAACACGGGCAATCAGTTCTGGTTCCACAATCGGCTTTTGGATATAATCATCTGCACCTGCTGTAAATACCTGATGCACTGTTTCCACATCATTACAGGCAGACAAAAACAGTACGGGCAGTTGACTCCATTGAGGATCATTGCGTACTATCTGACAAAGTTCAACCCCGTTGAAGTCGGGCAGTTTTACATCTAAAATCAGTAGGTCTGGAAGCGATGTTTCCAGTACTTGCCAAAATTTTTGTGGCTCTGCAAGGGTTATGACATCAAGCCCCCACGGTTCAAGTAATGCAGACAGACTCACTAGCACTATTGGGTCATCATCGACAACCATAACTTTAGCTTGCACGGTTTGAGTATGATTGAGTACCTGAGTTACTGCCCTAAGTATTTCACTAGAGGGAACTGATTTGTGTACAAAAGCATGACCCCCTAAACGAGCAACTTCTAACCTGTCAGTTAAACTATTTCGTCCTGTTAAAACTATGACTGGAATTGCCGGGTACTGGTTTCTCAGTTGGGCTAAGAAAGCCAATCCACTCTCAGCCGGTTCAGCAAACATCAGGTCGAGCAGGATAACATCAGGAGGATTGCTGGCGATCGCCTCACTTGCAGCAGTCAAATTTTGGGCAACTTCTACCTGAAAACCCCACACAGTTGCTTCAAGCTTAATTCGCTCTGTCAGTACCGCATCATCATCAATTACCATTAACAAACCGTGTTGCACACAATAGACAGAAGCAGAAGCGGTTAAAACCGGAGGCTTCTCTAGCTCTTGTTGTAATAAATTCCCCAGTTTTGATAATTGTTCTATTTCAACCCGTTCTAAATTTGTTATGCAAAGCAATTGCTCAATTTCCCTTGCCAAACTTGAACCTTCATAAAAACCGAAAGACCCCAATGCTCCTACTATTTTGTGGGCTTGCTGCTTTGCTTTTTGCTGTACTTCAGCTTCAAAAACACCTGCTTCCAAAACAGTTATGACCTGTGATAGCATTGCCACTTCATCAATAAAGCTATGCTTGTACCGTTCCCACAGTTTAGCGAGCGATGCAACAACTTTAGTTTCAGCTTGTTGCCTGTTGGTTTCTACCGACTGTGAAGATGATATTGCAAGTCTAGGTTGCTCACCTGCGGGGAGGCATTGCCGATACCCCAAACCATAGACTGTTTCAATTAAATCTGCGCTCACTCCACCTGCTTTTAACTTCTGCCGGAGTCCCTTAATATGGGTTTTAACAGCATCCTCTCCTGGATATTCTGGATAAGACCACAGGTTTTCTAAAATAGCAGTTTTGCTAAAAATCCGGTGTGGATTCCGTAGAAAAAGCTCTAGTAACTGATATTCTTTTGCTGTCAGATGTAGGGGCTGTCCATCACAGGTGACTAAACTTTTGCTAGTGTCAAGTTGCAGGTTTTCCCAACTCAGTACAGGAGCCAGAATGGCACTTTTCGGTCGTCGCAATAAGGCGCGAATGCGAGCAATGAGTTCTGACACATTAAAGGGCTTGACTATGTAATCATCTGCACCTGCATTTAACCCCATGACTTTATCAATGCTGCTATTTTTTGCACTCAGTAGCATGATTGGCATTTGATACTGCTGAGAACGCAGTTGGCGACAAATACTAATGCCGTCCAAACGGGGCAACATGATATCCAACAGGATGAGGTCATATTCAAAGTTTTGTACGAGTTGCAGACCTGCTTGGCCATCAGCCACCGTATTGACTACATAGTTATGAGCGGTTAGCACTTCTAAAAGAGCTGCAGTGGTTGGTTCATCATCCTCTACAACCAGAATTTTCATCGAGCATTCCCTTACAAAACATCGATGTATATTTTAGACTTGATTGTTGAGGAAGTTGTGGGGACGCACTTATCTATAGTGCGATTCGTTCAGTCAACAATTGCAGCTAAACTTTTTAAATCTGGCAGTTCCAAATCTGCTTTACCTTGAGCAGGTAGATAAGCTCCTGAACCTTCTTGACCTAGTCTGCGATTTATCCAAACCGTTGATAACCCTAAGGAATTTGCCGGAACAATGTCGTGGTAAACACTACAGGCAACGTGCAGCACTTTCTCAGAGGGTAGTCCAATTTTTTCAAGCGCCACCCGAAAATTTTGCACTGAAGGCTTGTAGCTTTTCACCTGCTCGGCAGTTACAATTTCATCAAACTCAACTTGCAAATGTTTTGCCGTGAAAGCAAACAGTTCATCATCAACGTTGGAAATGATTGCGAGTTTGAATCGTTGTTTGAGAGTCTTGAGGGCTTCAACTGTATCAGGAAAGGCTTGCCAGTGCTTGATAGAATCAACAAGCGCGTTCAACTCTGTGGCAGAAGGCGTAAATCCAAACTGATCCCCAAACTTTTGCACAACCCCCCTCAGAACATCTTTATACTTGCGGTACTCTCCCTGCTCCAGATCGGATTCAAAGCGAGCGAACCACTCAAGGATTTCGTTCTCACTCAGTTGAATCTGATGGCTTGAGAAAACTGGTTGCAACGCGTCCAGCACTCCTTTTTCCCAATCAATCAGGGTTCCATAGCAGTCAAAAGTCAAGATTTCATATTGGTTCAGGTCAATCATGGTGTATGGTTCCTAATTCAAGACTTTGTTTGCTCTAAATTTTGTTTTTCTATTGCCCGTAGATGTTCCACCAGTGCTTTACCGTCAATATTGTGGTCTCGGGCAATTTGCTCCGCACTCTTATCATCGCCTGAGCAAATTGCGTTTACTAATTTCCGGTGCTGCTCTACAATGTCATCCAAATCTGGATGTATTGCGTTGCAGGAAATAATGTAAAGACGGATTTGCTGTTCAACAATTTTGTACTGCTCCTGTAATCGACGATGACCAGCAAGTTGAATGATTGCCTTATGCAGGGCAAAGTCTGCATCAGCGATTTGGCTCCAATTCCCCTTCTGGACAGCTTTGACTAACTGTTGCAAGCCAGCATTAAGCTCTTTTGCCTGACTCGGTGTTATTGCAACAGCCGCCAGTCCCGCCGCCAGACTCTCAAGCGCACTCCGCAGCGTGTATAGCTCCCAAGCATCCTGCGAACTTAGTCCCGAAACAGTACAACCTTTATAGGGCAACTGTACAACCAAGCCTTCATAAGTTAGTTGCTGCAATGCCGAGCGTATAGTTGCTCGACTGAGATTAAATTGCTCTGCCAGGTTAATTTCTAGCAAACGACTCCCCGGTGCAAGTGTACCATTGAGAATTTGTTCTCGAATGACATCAGCTGCTTGAACATCCAAACTCCGAGGTATGATGGCAGGCTGGAGTTGCTTCCCTTTCATTTTGATTTTTGTAGAAATGCGAACAAGTTGAGCGCAGTTGCTGACTTGCGACTGCTCTTTTCATGCAAACTACTCATACTCAGACTTTATCTACAATATTGTAGATTGTCAACAATCTACAATTTAAATAAACACTGACTTGGATTCATCCTGCTTGCTTTTCGCAACTAACGGTGATAAAGTTCTACCTATCAAGAAAAATACATATTACCGACCAATTTACCGTATTTAAAATGAGTAAGTTGAACGGCAGCGCTATGATTCGTAGTTAGTCATAAAATTACGAAGTATCTTTTCATTATCTGTAGAAGAGAAATAAAAAGCAAGTGTAGCATCTCATTTATTTAATTTAGGAAAATTTCTATAGATTAACTTTAGTAATTTTGAGAAATTAATCTCATTTTTTTTAAGCTTGAATTCAAGCAAATACCAGAAAATAAAAACAAAACTTTTGTCTATTGATGGTGTGGATGAGTGACAATTGAAAATTATTTTTTCAATATTAAATTGCCAATTTTGAATTTTTCTACCTCTTAACATCCCTATTAAGCAGAGAGTACTATATATGGATATTGGGCTTTTCCATCAAATGTGGGCATCTCCTGGAATTGCAGACAAGGAATTTTTTGCCCAAACTGTAACTGATGTGCAACTGGTTGAAACTCTCGGTTTTGAATCTTGCTCGTTTGGAGAACATCATTTTGTGCGAGCGAAGGCTTTCTACGGCCGATTGTCGGTTCCTGAAGTGTTTATTGCTAAACTGGCTGCGGAGTAAAGCACGCATAATATTACTTATACAAATTATTGATCAATCTAAATTTTAGGAATTGAGGAGGCTGAAGATTGCCGGACTTACAAGCAAAACCCCAAACTTTAGCTGCCTCTCGAAAATGGTTGGTGATGCTCAGTATCGGTCTTGGGGTATTCATGTCTACTCTCGATGTGGGCATCATTAACGTGGCTTTGCCTACCCTGGTTCAATATTTTCAAACCAGTTTTCCTCGGGCGCAGTGGGCTGTGCTAGCGTATCAGCTCATCAGTTCCAGTTTAGTTTTGGGAGCGACTCGCCTAGGTGATATATGGGGTAAGAAATACCTCTACTTAGGGGGACTCGTTTTATTTACCTTGAGTTCGCTGTTGTGTGGAATGGCACCCAGCATTGATTGGTTGATTGGGTTTCGCGCACTTCAGGGATTGGGTGCTTTGTTTATCTCCGGGCTTGGTTTGGCAATCATTACAGAAGTCTTCCCTTCTTCGGAGCGCGGACGAGCCGTGGGGATCATTGGTAGTGTTGTTTCACTGGGAATTGCCCTTGGTCCTTCGGTAGGAGGGCTGCTTTTGGGATGGGCTGACTGGCGTATTCTGTTCTTTATCAATGTACCACTGGGCTTAATAGCGAGTTTCCTCATAGCATCGGTTGTGCCTCCTTCTGAACGGAAAAAGGAAAAACAGCACTTTGATTTGCTCGGAGCCTTATTAACTCTGGTGACACTCAGCAACTTTGCACTAGGCATGACTTATGGGCAAAGCGAGGGCTTCGGCAGTGGTAGTGCATTGTCGTTACTGTTGCTTGCGGCGATCGCTCTAGTAACTTTTCTTTTGGTTGAAGCTCTTGTGGAAGAACCACTGCTACAGTTGCAGATGTTTCGCAATTCTCGCCTGAGTGTCAATTTGTTCAACAACTGGCTCGTTTTCATTGTTCTGACTGGTGGGTTACTGATCACCCCATTCTTTCTAGAGCGAGTCAAACAGTATCCAACCTCAAAAGTGGGCTTGTTGCTAGCAGTGTCACCTGTTGTTAGTGGGTTGATTGCTCCACTAGCGGGTACGCTGTCAGACCGCTTTGGCTCTCGGTCAATTTGCTTAATTGGGCTGGGAGTGATGATTGGCGGTTGTCTGGGTATTAGTACTTTGGACGCTCAAACCACTGAACAAGATTATGTGCTGCGCTACCTTGTGTTTGGCACTGGGTTGGGTTTGTTCCGCTCACCTAACGATAGCACTGTCATGGGAGCGGTGCCTCGGGAGCGTTTGGGAATTGCCTCTGGGTTATTATCTTTGTCTCGTACCTTGGGGGTTAACGTCGGAGTTTCGGTGATAGGAGCGGTGTTTGGAGCGCTGATTGCAAATTTGGCTCCAGGTACAGATGTTGCTGTTGCTCCCGCTGAGGCAGTTGTTGCAGGGTTCCAGGGAAGCTATCGCCTAGCGGCGTTGATTCTTTGTGGAGCAGCAGTTATGACAACTCTGAGATTTGGCAGAGTATAATGAATCGCCTACTTTCATCTCTTGCGTCGGTATACCTTACTGCATTATGTCTTACGCAACATCTGATCACTGGAACCGAGTCTTTACTGAGCGGAAGGAGGCTGGCGATGATGCATTTGCTGAAGAATTGGTGAATTTTTTGATAGCTGGAATTGTGGTTTAGGTGGCGAACCTGCGAATAGAGCGTTTCTGCTTGCAGGTGCTTGTTCATTTTGCAGGTACAGTTTGGCGTCGCTGCCAGAAGACAGAATCGGACCAACGTCTTTCTCTGTTATAGTATGCTGCCCACATTTGCAGATATTCTGCAAAACTCTTTTCCACATGAGCAGCATATTCGTTCAGCGACGCTTGACAATTGCTTTGGCTTGCCTTGATAACTCTTGCAGCAGTGATACCAGATTGCAGCGCCTTATAAATTCCTTGAGATGAGAGTGGATCAAAAGCAGATGCAGCATCGCCAATTGCAAGCCATTGATGATCGGCAACACAATTCCTGCGATAGCTAAAAGCTGCAACAGTATGAAAACTGGAGTTCCAAAGGCAAGATTCCACACGTGCTTGCGTGTGCGGAACCTTACGGACGCATTCCTGCCAAAAATCAGCCAAAGGAATACTCTTTCTAGGAAGTAAATCGGCATCTGTCATATAGGCAACAACAAGATTGTTGTTGGGCAAAACGGCAGAATACCACCAACCTTCGTTGCTGGCTTCCACTAAGGTGCGACAGTCACAGGCAAGGATGGGAGAGTTAATTGTTAAAAACTTTATGACTCCCACAAGTTTGTCATAAATCATTCTTTTTGTTGCAGGCTTACCCGCAAGTGAACTGGTTCGCCCAGTTGCTTCCACCAAAAAGTCTGCTTGGAAACTTATTGGTAGACCATCACACAAAGCCTCAATCCACCAACAACCAGATGGTTGCTGAGTACAAGTGACAACTCGTGTAGAGAGGTAAACACTTGCTCCTACCTCTTTTGCTGCTAAAGCAAGCATTGCATCGAAACGACGACGGTCAAGATGCCACCCACATCCATAAGGATTGAAAATGAAGTCGTTCTCGTAGAGTTCTTCACTACCCCAAGCTGAAATAATACCAGGAGAGGGGAGATGACCATCACTCTGAAAACGCTGCCACACTCCCAGTTGCGATAACAACACGCGCACAGGTGGTGATAGGGTTTCTCCGACTCGTGTTGTCTCGTAGCGTGAGCGCTCTAGAACTGCCACAGTCTGTCCAGTCTTTGCTAGGGCGATCGCAGCAGCAGTACCTGCCGGACCTCCACCGATAATTAATACATTTACTCGTTGACTAGATGGCATTTCTGTTTAACGACTCAGTACTTTGGGGCTTTTGATTTAGGAGTAAGAGCAGAACGAGGGAAATTTGGATCGCGCTCCTGTTCTACAAAGACAACTTCACCCACTGAATTTTGTTTTGGTACGACAAACCCAAGCTTGCTAAAATTTTGTACCATACCGTTTCCATCAGCAACTCCAGCATCCCAAAGTTCTTTGGGTGGACCATAATCCGGCGCGAGTTGAACTGTGTTAGGACGCTGTGACGGCCACCAATTGTCACCACACGCTGAGAAGTCTGCTTGCCAAGGAAGAGACATTCCTTGAGTTAACGAGCCAGGAAGAAGGATTTGCTGAGATAACCGAAGATACCCGGAGTATATCTGAGGAGATGTTATGAGAAACCCGGCTTCGATGCCTGGAGCAAAACTACTGCCAATACAGGCTTCTAGTGCTGCTCGGTCTAAATTTTCAGGTGTTAAAGTTACATTAGAGGAGTCAGGTGTCCAATCATCTATAAAGTTGCCTTCTTTCCAGTGCTGAAGTATTAATTTTTGAACCTCTGTCAGCTGTACACCATTGAGCGGTGGAAATGTTATAAATTCAAAGATTTTCTCGCGGATTTCTGGTGCAGTTGGGTCTTGCAAATCGGAGAGTTTTTTCCAGTCTGTCGGCAGCGCATCATTCCAAGTCTCCCAATGATTAACCCAGCGTAATGAAACAGCACGATTCAGGATAGGAAAAATATCAGACTTAAAGGACGGTGGAGTGGGTGGAAAATACCATCCACTGGTAACAGCTGCTTGATTCACAACATCATAAAGGGTGACAATACCCTGAATGTCGGGTGCAAAGTCTGGTGGTCCCACAATGACCCAAGCTGAATTGTCTACTTGCCGTGGGCGTTGTCCGGGAAAGGTAATCTTTGCCGTGACAGGACCATCGGAAACATCGTCATACCAACCATCGCTGAATAAACCAGTTATTTCTTTGCCATTTGGAGAAGCGGATTTGCCTCTACCGCCAAGAACAACCAGTCGTCCTGATGCATCCGTCTGTAGTTCCCCTAGATAGACGTTGACTCCCAAAAATTTGCCTGTGTGGAATTTAACACTCTGTTGTTGTCCACAAATGCTTCTCACTCCAGGATCGATAATCAGTTGGTCTCTGGGTACCCCTTGATTAAGATTTTCACTTGCTGCTTTACGATTCACAAGATGAACTTGCCATTCGATAGTCGCTTCGTCAGCAGTTATTTCACGTCCTGAGCTTATAACACCCTCTTCATTCTGCTCATATTCAAAAACTCTAAAACGAGCAGCTTGTCGTTTTATGAGACCATGTTTATCTTTATACTTCTGAAGAGGTCGTTCTTGTCCATTGACAATCTCCATTGGTGGTACACCTGGTATTTCTGGTCCGATAAAAAACTGAGTAGGGCTGTTGCCCACTCTGGCAATCCCAATAGATGGATGAATTTTGTAGATTTTTACCATTGATTCGTTGTTGATTATTTCTAAACGACTTATTATTGGCGATCGCCTAGGGAAATAGGACGTAGAAATTGATAATATGCACAAAATGTGCATATAACAACAGCAGTCAAGTGAACTTTTGGACTGAACTATATAGATCAAACCAAGATTGATTTATGCAGCAATAAGGTTAATTGACATAGTTTTGCCTAAGCGACACCCAATTGTGTAGTATAAAATTTATACTTTTGAGCTTTTAGACTACTGCCTATAGTAGGCTATCCAATTTCCCTAGCAGCAACGGTAAATATCATAATTTCTTAAAAAAGGTCATCAACATGAGTTTTCATGTAGAAGTTGCAATTGTGGGTGCAGGCATTTCTGGTCTAAGTGCAGCCTGGGAATTGCATAAGTTGGGAATCGAATCTCTAGTTGTGCTGGAAGCCAATTCACGAGTGGGCGGACGAACTCTTAACCATCCACTCGTGTCGGGGGGTTATGTTGAACAAGGCGGTACTTGGGCAGGTCCTACCCAAACCGCTTTGCTTGCTTTAGCAGAAGAAATGGGAATTTCTGTCAAGAAGGGTAAGGTTGAAGGACAAACGCTATATGGCTTTCGGCAGAAATGGACCATGCTAGAACCATCTCCATCATCTGAATCGGACATTGCTCAAAAAGATTTCGCTGAGGCGATGACGACATTTGAGGCTTTGTGCCGTACTGTTCCAGTCGAAGCCCCTTGGCAAGCTCCTGATGCAATCATGTTAGATTCTATGACAATGGGAGCTTGGATTGAGCAGAACACAAAGACTGATGAAGCACGGGCTTGGTTCGAGGGGTGCGTGCGGCAAATTCTCAGTGGCGATCCAAACAAAGTTTCGCTTTTATGGATGCTTCATTTTGTCCACACAGCAGGATTCAATGATTTACTAGAGACTGCTGAGGATTTTGGCTTGGTTGGTGGAACACAACAGATTTCTTTAAATATCGCACAACGCCTCGGGGAGAGGGTTTTAGTCAATGCGCCTGTCACGGAAATTTCAGGTTACGATGGTTCGCTTGTTCAACTGGTTTCTGAACGTGGAGTTGTATATGCTCAGGAAGTCATTGTGGCGATGATGCCCAAGACTATTGCTCGTATCGAATTCCATCCCCCTCTTCCCTCAATTCACCGTCAACTGATTGCACAATGGGAGACGATGAGTTGGATAAAATTCCATGCTATTTATGAAAAACCTTGGTGGCAAGGTCAAATCATCAGCGGTCACTTTCTCAGTATTGATACTAAAATTGAGGCAATTGATATTTCGCCAGAAGATGCAAGCAAAGGTGTTATTGTCGGATTGTTAGCTCCTGATTACGCAATGTTGCCAGAGTTAGAACGCAAAGAAAAATACCTTGCATTTCTTGGAGAAACTTTTGGTGAAGCAGCACGACAACCATTAGAGTTGGTGGAATTTGATTGGAATAGCCAACCTTGGACAGGCGGATGTATTTCTGCATTACCACCTGGTTTACTGACTACTTTTGGTTCTGCTCTTAATAGTCCAGTAGGTCGGATTCATTGGGCGGGTACGGAACGCTCTAGTATTTGGGTTAACTACATTGAAGGTGCTATTCGTGCTGGACAAAAGGCTGCTCGGGATGTTGCGGCTAGGCTGAGACCACCCATTTGGGGAATTCAAAATTCAAAATTATGAATTCAAAAATTATAAATTCAAAATTTTTGATGAATTGCAGGGATTGAAGTAGCTGTAGGTTCAGGGAAAATATCGGGACAAAGCTGATTTAGAATCACAAAGAAAGTTGTACCATCTTTGTACCAAAAATACATGAAATTTTCTTCTAACCACATACTTTTATCCTGGCTACCGCAACTCAATTCTCAGGTTTGGATTCTTGCGGTTGCTCGATTTTTATCTCAGAGTGGTAGCGGTTTTACTTTATTCTATGCTCCAATTTTTTTCGTCAATCAGGTCGGCTTATCAGCAACAGCAGTAGGAATTGGTGATTGCGATCGCCCACGTTACATACAGCCCCTTTGCAACTGCTTTTGTTGCAGAGATAGCTCCTGAATCACTGCGGGGTATTTATCTTGCTATTAACGCCCAATGTTGGGGAGTTGGCTTTTTTGTTGGTTCCTTTGTTGGTGGCTTGGCTTTAGATAATCAGAAAGTTGCAAGTCACACTATGACCTCTGGGTTCACTGCAAATAACTTATGGTTAGCAGCAGCAGCCAGTACTCTTGTTGGTTTTGTGATCTTGAAGACTCTTGATTGGATGTGCGATCGTCAAGAAACCACCTTCATTTGAGAGGGATACTGATTTTTGTTGAGTGCGTAAAAATACAGAATAGACGAGCAGCATTAAGCCAATCGCCTATTCAAAAACATTTATTCCTTTCAGCTTCACAATGCTTATTGTAGAGATTGTGGAATGCGCTCAGAACCGTACTTCTGCTGATGCCAATACGGATAGATCGGTGGTACTGCACTGACCGAATGGAGTTGTTTCAATTCGTCCGATGTCAGTTCCCAATTTGCTGCTGAGAGATTATCTTTGAGCTGCTGCTCATTACGTGCTCCAATAATGACTGATGTAATACCAGGCTGACGCAAAAGCCAATTGAGCGCTACCTGAGCAACGGTGACTCCACGATTACGAGCTATTTCATCCAAAGCTTCTACAATATCGTACGCTTTCTCCACGTCACTAACCGTTCCAAAATCACCCATCGTCGCCCACCGTGTCCCCTCTGGTTCTGGTTGACCGCGACGGTACTTACCGGTGAGGAAACCGAAGGCTAGCGGACTCCACACAAGGATACCAACGCCTTGGTCGAGACCAAGTGGAATAAGCTCATACTCCAACTCTCGCGCTACAAGCGAGTAGTAGACCTGCTGTGATACATAGCGCTCTAATGCCAATCGCTCCGACACGCTCAGTGCTTTCATTAAATGCCAAGCTGAGTAGTTGGAACAGCCAATGTAGCGAACCTTTCCACTGCGGACGAGATCATCCAAAGCTCGCAGGGTTTCTTCAAGTGGAGTGAGCGCATCGAACCCATGAACTTGATACAGGTCGATGTAGTCAGTACCAAGCCGTCGTAAACTATCCTCACAGGCGCGGATCAGATGATATCGTGATAGACCGAGATCGTTCGGTCCCTGCCCCATACGTCCGTACGCTTTCGTTGCGATAATTGCTTCAGAGCGACGTTTGCCAAGAGCTTTGCCGAGAATCTCCTCAGAGAGTCCTTGTGAGTAAATGTCTGCGGTATCGAAAATATTAACACCTGCTTCAAGACAAATCTCAATCAAACGTTGGGCTTCATCGACTTGGGTTTTCCCCATGTGCTCAAAGAAGTTACTGCCGCCAAAAGTCATTGTGCCAAAGCTTAAAACGGAAACTTTGAGACCAGACTTGCCTAAAAACCGTGTTTCCATCGTCTTTGCTCCTTGAAATCATGACGAGAGCGCAAACCAATCGAACATCATCCCACAAAACACATACTCTTTGACGTTTTTTTTATTTTGAAAAAAACACAGTACACTTTCTGTTCCCTGTCAAGAGCTCCCTACCTCAACGAGTCAAAGCAAATTGCCCTCCGATTGTCTTCGTTACCAGCAACGATGAAAAGGATTTACCTGATGCTTTCCTACGGCGCTGTCTGTTTTATTATATTCAGTTTCCACACTCACAATTAGCTAATATTGTCAAGTCCCACTTCCCCGAATCTTCCTCTGATTTAGTAGAAGCTGCGGTGAAGCGTTTTAGCGAACTGCGGCAGAAAATGGAGAAGGGTAAAGCTGGTAAAAAAGTTAGCACCAGTGAGTTGCTTGATTGGTTTGCGGTGTTACGTCAATTTCCTCAAGATGAGGTGTTAAAGCAGCTTGAGGGAGAAATCCCGTTCCCGGAAGTTTTGCTGAAGAAATGGGAAGACCATCTGCGGTATTTGCAACAATCATGAAATTAGAAGAACTACCACTACTAGAAATTTTTAACACTCTACGACTAGTGTGTTGCGGGGTCGATATATTGTAGTAAAAGAGTTGGATGAATCTTTATGCTATTAGAGTTAAGACAATTGAGGATTCAACCGGGACAGCAACTGCTACTTGAGGACATTAGCTGGCAGCAATTTGAAAATATTTTAGCAGAATTGGGAGAACATCGTGCAGCCAGACTTTCCTATAGTCATGGATTTTTAGAAATTATGGTTCCTTTGCCCGAACATGAAAAAGCTAAAGAAATTATTGGCGATATGGTAAAAATTTTATTAGAGGCACGACAAATCGCGTTTGAGTCGTTGGGTTCGACAACTTTGAAAAATGAACACATGACTCAAGCAGTCGAACCCGATGCCTGTTTTTACATTCAAAATCAAGCGGCAGTTATCGGTAAAAATCGCCTCGATATGAGTGTCGAGCCACCCCCAGATTTAGCGATAGAAATTGATTTAACTTCCCGCACGCAATTGGACAATTACCAAATTTTGGGAGTACCAGAACTTTGGCGATACGGAAAACAAGGGTTACAGATTAATGTCTTGCAAGCTGGAAAATATATAGAGTCAGATTCTAGTCCTACTTTTCCAAATACTCCGATAATTGAGCTAGTCAATCAATACGTCCAGCAGAGTCAACTTTCTGGTAGAACTCAAGCCATTCAAGCTTTTAGAAATTGGGTACGGGATAATATTTAATTTAGGCTTTAATTTGGGATGGAAGTCAGTTGAGGTTTTTTGATGCCTACCACAAACAAAGAGCGGGAAATGCGAATTGCCCAGCGACGGGTTGAAGGGTTTGCCCAGCAGTTTGGGGAAGCACACCGCAACTTGGCTCGTCATGCGGCGTTTCCTTTGGTACTGACACCTGATTTACTTTACCAAATTTGGGCAAACTTTGTCCCCGAAGCCCCTTGGACGGCTGTAGCTCATGTGTTGCTGTCGCGTTTGTGTCGTCAGGTGGGTTATGAGATGTATGAGATGGATATTGGCGATCGCAATTTGTTGTTGCGGGAATTGAAAGGGGAATTTGGACAAGAACGATTTGATGAGTTGGGGGAGTTTTTGCTGGATTATGTAGCGCAAAGGTTGACTGATGATGACGCAGATACGCAGGATTTAGCACAAGCTCAGGAGTGGACGGCGTTGGCGTATACTAAGCCGGATAAGGTAGCGCGGGAGTTGGCGCAGGCGTTGAGTCAGAGGGTGCAGCAGGAGGATATGGGGGAGGTTTTGCGGCTTACTTCATTGTTTGAGACTTTGGCGGAGCCTTTACTGGAAGCAGGTTTTAAGCCTTTACTAGTTTATTCTAAAGCAATCGCGGCTGTTTCAGATGGCGAGCAGCAAAGCATAGTGTCTAAACTCCGTGAACTAATAAGTGTAGGCGACAAACAATTAGGTACAATTCTATGCTACCTGTACGAAAAACTAGAGCAAAATTATTTTATGGAGTTTGTAAACGATAATTACTATTATTTTGAAGACGTAGAGCTATTATTAACTGCTATATACAATAACGAATACCTTGATTTTGAATCGTTTGTAGATTTGGCGATTCAAACACTAAAACCAGATTTTGATGGGAAAGTTTACGTCAAGTACAACAGATATTACTCTACTCATGATGAAGGAGAGAGGTTTGTTTTTTCCTTAGGTGAAGAAGCTGAGCCAATGCATATTAGCCAAGTTCCTGAATTTATAACTCAGGATAACGGTGATAGTTTAGGTGTTAGCTTAGAAGATGAACAAGAAATAAAAATGGTGCTAGCTATCTTAAGCAGTGGAGAGTACGAATTACCTGAGAGTGATATCGAAGATGGTACTGTTGAAATTTCCATAAAAGAGCCTGAATTATTTGAAGATTCATACGAAGAATATGAAAATCATGTAGATTTTGGGGAAACTGTAGAATCTGTGAAATCGACTGAACCTAACGTTTCGCTAGAATTTGATGAAGAACTTAAGGACTTTTAAACCAATTTTTATCTCGTTCCCATGTTCAGCATGAGAACGCCTATCAAGAGGCTCTGTGTGCCTCCAGAAGAATAGTGAGGCAGAGCCTCATAGTATTCGTTCCCAGCCGGAGTCTGGGAACGAGAAATCAAGTAAAATCAAAAGTTACGCCACCAACCCAGCATCAATTAGCGTGAAAACAGACACAATATTCTACCGCTTATTCCAAAGCTTCCCCAGCATCTTCTTTGAACTCATCAACCAACCCCCAGAAACTGCCAACGCCTACCAATTTTCATCCGTTGAAGTCAAACAACTCGCTTTCCGCATTGATGGCGTGTTTCTCCCCAAAAGTAATGCATCATCGCCCATCTACTTCGTCGAAGTCCAATTTCAACCCGATAAAAAATTCTACTCTCGCTTGTTTACGGAAATCTTTCTTTACCTTGATAAAACCAAACTTACCAACAATTGGCGTGGAGTGGTAGTTTATCCAAGTCGCAGTATTGATATAGGAGAAACAGAACGGTATATAGAGTTACTCTCATCTGGACGAGTCACGCGCATATATTTGGATGAATTGGACTCCACAGCAGAACAGTCGATTGGTATTGAGACTGTTAAATTAGTAATAGAGCCTTCGGAGAGTGCAGTCACAAAAGCCAGGGAGTTAATTAACCTCGCCAGACAACAAATAGCCTCGGAAATCACCCAACGAGAATTTCTCGAATTGATAGAAACGATTATTGTCTATAAGTTCCCTTTGAAAAGTCGAGAGGAAATTGAGCAAATGTTTGGATTTAGCGAGTTAAAACAAACTAAAGTTTATCAAGAAGCCAAGCAGGAAGGTAAGCAAGAAGGTAAATTGGAAGCAGTTCCTTTTATGTTGAGTTTAGGTGCAACTGTCGAACAAATATCTGAGGCGTTAGGCTTAGATGTTGAGTTAGTTCGATTGGTAGCTGCTAAAGCTAATGCTAACTAGGAACATTGGTAAATAATCTCGTTCTTGAATTTTTAATTACCAATAATTAAGATTTGCCCTCATTTTCTCGGATTAATATTATGCAACTGAAAGAAACAATAACAAAAGAAACAGATAATCGTCCTCCGGTGGCGATCGCTCATGTGAAACTAACTGTGAGTGATGTTTCAATCGCTACCGATTTCTTCCTCAAGTTAGGGCTACGGTACGTTACTCAGTCGGAAGAATTTGCGGTTTTGGAATTACGGGGAGGCACGCACTTAGTGTTGAGAAAGACTAAAGAAGCGATCGCTCCTGGAACAAATGCGCCCTTTGATTTGATGGTGGATGATGTTTTTGTGACACGAGATGCTTTGAGTGAGTTAGGATTCACTCCTTCTGAAATTGAAACGGGTAGAGTTCACAAATCATTTACCCTTTCAGGACCAGACGGGTATCTGTTTACGGTAACTTCCTCACATACTGGAGGCAGAGTTGTTTAATCCTTTTTAAAGATACTCAACGTGGTAAAACTTTACGATTTCATCTTTGCCATGACAACAACCCGAGTATCTACATTTAGCACTTGTACTCCTTTGGGCATAGCTGTCATTGGTACTCTCCAGTGAGAATGACCGCAAATAACTAATAAATTACTCCCTTTTGTAAGTTCGCCACGAATTGACTCATTCCCTATCAATCTAGCTTCTGCATCGTTGGGACCTTCATGCAGAATTAAAATGTCTGGTGACTCGTTGAGTACTTCCTGTACAAGTTTTCTAAAATCTTCTTCAGAACGACGGAAAGGTTTAGTTGTCTTACCAATAATTCCTGAAATTCCGGCGATGCGAATTCCATCAAGACAAGTGAGATCGCCATCTAAATAATGGATATCTTGCCCATTTTGAAATGCTTGGATTTCCTGTGGTGTTTTTCCAAAACTGTCGTGGTTTCCTCCTACCCCAACAACCCAACGAAAACGGCGACTAAAAGCTTGCCAAACTTCACGGACATCTCCTACACCACCACGCTTATCTATCTTTGCGTAAAGGTCTCCTGCTAAAATGACACCCGTTGTTTGTGGCGATGGAATTTTTCCCGACTCTGCCAAGTTTTCTAGCTCTTCACTCACAAGATGACCGAGAAGGCGGTGATTGCTCGGGTCAATTCCCTGTAGATCGCTGGTGGCGATGATAGCTTCCAACCCATCTGGTAATGAGTCAACTTTTGCTAACAAAACAGGCAAAACTCTGTGAACTACACCAACACCACTAGGTGAATAGCTAATAAATGGTATTTGATGAATGGGTCGCTCAGAAATAGAGGTTATAGTAGTTCTCGTTCGGATATGGTACAAAGAATCATGGGACATGGTATGATTTTGGGAATGCCTATCCGGGCTTGACTCATCGGGTAGAAAGGTTATTTATAAATCTCTATAAGGAATTGAAATAGAGACGGTTTATCACGAGGGTGACAATTAGGATATTGCCTGTATATGGTATTACTTATCCGGTTGACAATCCCAGCAGTTGTTAGCTTGTTCACCATCTGGTTCAACTTGTAAACGTCTTCGCCTATTTCTGCCACGAACAGGGTGTTCTTGTTCTGTGGAAGCTCTTCAAGCGACCCTAGCATTGTAGGTAGCACCGATAAGTGACTACCTACCAGTCTACATCTTGCCTTTGCCACTGCAATAGCTTCTTGTTGCACTTCCCTGTTGTTCAGATTTTGCATCGTCACTGCTTCAGTATAAAAGAGTATACTCTTGACGTCATCTATTGGAAACTGGTTCCACATAGAGGTGGCAACAGAACTATGAATCTGAGGATAACACAGAACGCAGAACTTAAAATTTCCCCACGGAACTGATGAAACTTCAACTGTGAGCGATGAGAGGTTTATATTTGCATTTAAAATTGTTTTAGCAAAATGCCTCAATTTAGGCAACGAATTGCCTCACCTGTTTGGGAAAACCTAGATAGAATGCACACATCCCGTACTTGGACGGGTCATCTTTAGCAGTACGATGGTTTTGATATCTGCATTAGCCTTCATTTTAGAACCAGCTTGAAAAAGCTGATGAGACGGGAGTCTCATTTTTGGCTCAAGTTACCTTACATTGATTCAGCCCTAACAACACCTAAAAACGCAGCTATACAAGATTTGTAGAGGTTCAGCAACGTGTGGAACGTGGTAGCATGAACTTCTCCCCAAACAGCGGAAATTCACCGCGAACCATTAGCAAGGAATCACCATTGAGTTGGTGAGGAAATGCTTGAACTTCGGCATTCAGGCGTTCTGGGCTGAAATAGATTTCTACTTCCGTTAGAGCTTGGGGTATCCTTTTAAGGATGTCCTCTAAAGTACAAATCTTTGTTCCTAACAAGTCGAATAACTTGAGTTTCGTATTTTCTATTTCTATGCAAAGGATGACATCCAAGTCTTCAGCATAGTGCAGAGGGTTGCTTCCTTCGTTGACGCAAAATACGGCTTTCTCCTTTACTATCCCCAGAATGTGAGAGACTGGTTCGCGTGTCTCCAAAAGTCTGTGTAACAATTTGACATCATCGATATTGTTAGTATTTAGCGATCGCAAGCCATGAGTACCGCCTAGGCTATCGCACTTTGAGATGAAAACGTATTCTTGGACAACGCGAAAGCCAAAAGGTTCGTATAATTCAGGTTGTGCTGTGGTCAGCACCAGAGTTTTGTATCGTTTGTCGCAGTAGTTTAGCACCTCTTGCATGACTTCTCGGTAATAGCCGCGTCGTCGAAACTCAGGACGCGTACACACTCCGTGAATTCCTCCAACTGTCACCATTTCGCTCATCAGTTGCATGGGAATTTCCACAACTCCCACATGAGTGATAGCTAGATCATCCTGGAAGCGCATGAATGGAGTTGAAGCATCTTCCCACGGTGCGCCTAGCTTTCTCGCACATTGTGCAGCATTGCTGATTCCAATCTCAGGAAACACAACTTCTAGGAGGTTAAACAGGCGACTGCTTAAGGTTGGGTCTTTTGAGAATGACCGCTGGAAGCGATACTGGTTCATAATTTCCAGACTCAAAAAAGATCTTTTTATATTACATATACTACAAAAAATAATTGAAGTTAACACGGCGTAGACATATAGGAATCCTAAATGATAAGCCCTGCGGGCACGCTGCGCGAACGTGAGAAATAAGATCCCCGACTTCTCTAAGAAGTCGGGGATCTGAGGGGTACAACAGCGGCGTAGGCGGATACCATATCTTGTAATGAAAGTGTATGTAATTTTATTACAAGATATGAATCCAAAAATCTTGTAGGCTTTGAAGAAGAAAACTTTACAATGAGAGGTCAGTGTGGCACGCAAACGCTTAATTATTGAAATGGGCATGGGAGTGGATCAGCATGGACAGGAACCAACGGTAGCAGCGGCGAGGGCTGTGAGAAATGCGATCGCACACAATGCTTTGCCTGGCATTTCGGAAGTCGCTGGCTTAAGTGATCCAGATGATATGATCGTTGAAGTCAAGGTTGCAGTGCCTTACCCAGAGCAAGTACGACAAGACGAAGTTTTGGCTGTGTTGCCTTTTGGTCGCAAAACTCTCACCGTTGAGTCTGGGGGGATGGTGGTTCAGGGTAAAGCAATTGAGGCGCTCAATGATAAAAATGACGAAATGTTAATAGCTGTCGCTGCGGTTACAGTTCTGATTGAAAATGAGTAACCAACCGAAGCCATTTTCAGTTAACAGTAAATATCTTAGCCATGTCGGAGAATAACTCAAAAGCTATCGAAGCCGTTGTTGCTTCCTACTTTGCTAACATTGCAACAATGAACCCAACAGGCTGGGTGGAAAACTTTGCAGAAGATGCTGTGAGTTACGATCCAGTTGGACATCCGCCAACAAAAGTCCATGAGGGGTTTCGGGAGTTTATTGGGCAATTGCAAGCCGCATTTGAGAAGCTGGAACCAACAACAGAGCATATTTTCGTCGCAGGCAATCAGGCAGCAGTAAAATGGACAATGGAGGGTATCAGTAAAACTGGCAAGTCAGTGACCTTTGAAGGCATAACAGTTTTTGAAATTGACGATGCTGGTAAGATTCAAACAACTCGCGCTTACTGGAACCCTACAGTGCTATTAGCTCAACTGCGTTCTTAGGGAGTTGACTAATACTCTATCTTGACTCTGCGCTAAACTAGAAGCATCGAGGTGAATATCTCTGGCGGTAAGTCCAATGGACAAACTATCTTCACCACGAACGTAACGATGTCTCAAAACGATAACGAATCACTCCAGATTCAGGAGATAAATAACCTCAGACCAGTACATTTCGCTGACTTAATCAGAACTGCACAGTTAATTTTCGACCCTGGTAAGGGAGTATCTGGAATACACAGAGAAATTGATTGGAAAGAGTTCGGCGTTCCTGATGATGTCGCACAAAATTTGAAAGCGCTTGGTCAAGAGTATCGGTATTCATCTCCCCACATAGCCATTGAAAAAGTTTGGAGTCAATTAACTCCAGAAACTCGTATTTGGTTCATTAAAAATAAAAATGAATTGTGGCGGTTTGAAGAAGCTTTCCCGGCTCTTGACGAAGACTAAAAATCTGGGGAGCCCAAATCGACAAACTTTGTTAGACCAGTTTTGGGCTCTCGATCTGGTTGAAACTTGGTTTGTCAACCCACCCAGACAATTTCTCAATATACAAAAAAATAGCTGCACATCTTTAGTTTAGTAAGTCACAATAAAGATGTGCAGCTACGGGAGGCTATACTATGTCTCGTTTAACACAAATTATTCAGAATTCTTTTATTCGCCTTGCAGCTTTTTTCTCTGTTGTTTTGAGAAATATCTTTAATTTCCTGGGAAATGTCTTTGGTTTCTTCGCTAAACTCTTTGGATTTTCCAATTCTGGTTCTGGATATTTCCTAGAACCTGATTCAGCACAGGGTATAAAACGAGAGACAACACAAGAAAAAATTGAAGCTGAAGTTACAAAAGCTCTTGAAACCCCTACCGCTTCTCGGCGTCGTCCTAATCCTCAAATGGACTACTACCGAAAAATGGCTCAGGAGGTGAAAAAGAGCTAGGGTAAAGAAAGCTGTTGACTAGGTTTGATGAAAAGTGAGGGGGCGATCGCCAAAAAACAGCGATCGCCCCCTCAATCGTATATATTTAAAGCGCAGCGAAATGGCTTGATTGTTAATCCTCTGAAGTTAATCCTCTGAATGAGCATCTGCTGCTTGTAAAGACTTTTCAAAAGCCATCAGTTGTTCTGCGTTACGCAGGAAATAACCATGCATCGTCGCAGCAGCTAGTAGCCTTCCAAGATTTTCGCGATTGGTGGTAATGAGTACGTTAAAGTCTTCTGATGGTAGGTTTCCCAACATACTTACAATAGTACGTTCCATTGCCTGAAGCACGTCAGGAGAAGATGGCTTGGAAAGTTGGGTAACTGTCTGTGGACTCATAGATTGAACATACTGCCACAGCAAGTTGTTTCCCGAAGCCTCGCCAAAAGATTCTGAGTTGATATTTGACAAATTATTCACGGTAGTAACCTGCAAATTGCAAAGTTCACTATACTTCTAAAAACTACTTTAGCAAGCTTGTTGTTATTCCTAAGTGAGCTTAACCGAACTCACTCATGACGGTTTTATACACTAAACCTAAAAATATATAGAAATATTTGAATTGGAGTAGCCATAATCCATTTTCTATGGCTACTCCAAAATTTTAGACATCGTTTAATCAGTAGTATTAGAAGCGAATGATTCCGAAATAAGCACTTGCAGCAACAAGGATAATTGTTAAAACGCCGATTGTAACACTGGTGACAAACTGTACTGAGGTTTTTTTATTGAGTTCCTCTTTGCTCTCATGCTGGGAGGTAGACACAGTGTTGTTGGAATTGGTTGCTTTGTTAGTTGTCATGGCTTGTAAATATGGTATTGTTTATCTCTGTTCACTTTTTATTTTGCTTCACCTACCAGAAACTTCATCTAGCTTTTGGACTATCAAAAATTGTATAAAAGTGGTGAAGAGATAATAAGTATTTTGGTAGTAGAAATTTACTTTTTCATACCGTTTCTCTCTAAAGAGATACAAAAATTAACCTCCCTATAGTCCCTTTAATAGTTTGGGGGAAGGAGAGTGCCGGGGGTAAATAAAGTCCAATGTCACTGAGAATTGGTATAAGTAGGAAGGCACAAATAAACACAACTATGTGTAGAAAGATTAAGTGAAGAAAGACTAACTAAAGAAAGATTAAATTGAAACACTCTTCCTTTCTGCCTGCCTTCTAAGATAGAGCGAACTGAGGACACAAGGCAGCAAGGTTTGCACTTGAGCTTAGCTGTGTTCTTAATTGTGTTATTTATATAAGTCGATCTACTTGCTTCACTCCTCAAGTTGGAAAGTCAATCAATATTGAGTAAAATAATATACAAAAAAATACATAATGAAAAATAAAAAAATTATATATTAACTAATAATTCGTAACTCATAATTACCAATCTAATTACGAGCTACGAATTACAAATTAAATTTTTAATTATTATTAAATAGTTCTACGGGCGAATGAATGCCAAATGAAGATAGCAAGTAGTGCGCCGATAACAGCTAAAGCCAAACCAGGGAGGCTAAAAGCAGGAGCCGTTAGGACTAGTCTTCCAGTAGCCAAAAGAACTCCAAGACTTCCACCGATAAAAGCACCAACGATTCCCAACAAAATAGTAGCAAGAATTCCACCACCTTGATAACCAGGATAGATAGCTTTAGCAATTGCACCAGCTAAAAGCCCTAAAACTACCCATGCAATGATGTTCATTTCTTAAAGCCCTTCCATTCGTCTTGCCGATAATATTGATTAAAACATTGCAATTTTTTTTATTCATCTTTCATAAGAAATAAATTTAAAAACCTTAAGGAAGAGTATAGAGGAAAGGCAATTACTAACTAGCTTGATTTTTGACTGTTGGAAAAAAAGTATTGAAATTATGGCTGAGGTTATAAGTTTGTCAGAAATTGGTGAGTCAAGATGGTTCTAAACCTATAGTGACAAGTATCCAAATGTTACCTACAGTACAAGGAGTAAACAGATATGACTACAGCTAGAACTCAGGACATCCTTTCATTAATTGAAGCCGAGCATCGTCAAGTTGAGCAACTCTTTGCAAAAATAGAAACTGCTGAAAATACCAAACTGTATGATTACTTTAATCAAATTTACAAAATGTTGAACTTGCACACAAGAGCTGAAGAATTTGTCTTCTACCCAGCAATGCAAGAGTATGAAGAAACGAGAAAATATATTCAAGAAGCCCAAGAAGAACACGAACAAGCCAAAGCGCTTTTAGAAGAACTCAAGATGCTCAAACCGACCGAATCTGAGTTTAAAACAAAAATGAGTGAGCTAAAAAAAGCGGTTCAGCACCACGTACAAGAAGAAGAAAGGGAAATTTTTAGCGCTGTCCGTAAGTGTATGAACCAAAAACAACTGGCTCAACTAGGTCGGGAGTTTCAGGAAGCTAAACCCAAAATAGAAGAAGATGTTGAAGTGGCAATGACAACTTAGCCCGATGTGGGGCTGTAGGAGTGTAAAGTTTGCAAACTACTACATCCTTTGTTTCCACCCCGTACACTGTAGAAAAGTGACCATTTCAGGATGTATTCTGAGTCAGGTGTTGGTAATTTGGAATAAGAGCTTGCCAACACCCGACTCAAAATGGACAAATTTCCCACCAATTCCCCCATTATTGAACAATTCTGGCAATCTCCCCCAGAACCGATTAACCAAATTCTCGATGCTCCACCGCCACCGACAATTCTCCTCTCTCCTAACAGGGAATGGATGGTGGAGTTAGAAAAGCCTTTGTTGCTCCCGATCGCCTTACTTGCAGAAGTAGAAGTTGCTTTGGCGGGATTATTCATTAATCCCAAAACGAACGCACCTGCTCGCCACAACCCTTACGGGAGTATTAAAATAAGGGCGATTGGGCAAAGCCAAGGGGCGATCGCCTCTCCTGAAATAAGCAAAACGGTGGCGCTTCCTGATAACGCCCAAATTGGGTTTTTAAGGTGGTCACCTGATAGTCAAAAACTCGCCTTTACCCTGACTCAAGCAACAGGGCTAGAACTGTGGGTTGTGGATGTTGCTGATTGCACCACCAGGCGCTTAACAGAACCAGTTCTCAACGCTGCATATGGAGAACCGTATTGTTGGCTGTCGGATGAGACACTGATTTGCAAGTTCGTTGAGAGCGATCGCGCAAAGCCCCCTTCTGAACCAGCAGTTCCTCCAGGACCTCTGATTCAAGAAAACTTGCACGGTAAAAGCCCAACTCGGACGTATACAAATCTACTGCAAAATCCGCACGATGAGGCGCTACTTGAATACTACTTAACCTCAACTTTAGAGAAAGTGACGCTCGATGGTCACCGTACTGTGTTGGTATCTAGCAGTCTTATTCATCAAGCCATACCCTCTCCTGACAGCAAATTCATTCTACTGACTACGCTGCAGCGACCGTTTTCTTACCAAGTTCCCGTCTCATATTTTCCGAAAAAAATTCAGGTTGTTGATGATGCAGGGAAATTAGTCTACGAAGTCGCTGATGTACCACTTTTTGTGCGTCGTACAACCAAATTTGACGAAGTGCGCACAGGACGAAGGGGAGTTTCTTGGCGCTGCGATGTACAAGCGACATTGTGCTGGATAGAAGCTTTAGACGAGGGTGATCCTACCTGTGACGTTGCAAAACGGGATGCTTTGTTTGAATTAAATGCTCCGTTTAGCGATACACCAAAGCAACTTTGGCAATCCGAGTATCGCTTCCATAGCCTTGCTTGGGGGAAAGAAGATGTCGCTCTGGTTTGGGAACGATGGTACAATACCCGCAAAGAGCGAATCTGGCGCATATACCCCCAAGCACCTGAAACACAGCCGCAACTCCTATTGGATCGCAGTTATGAAGATAAATACAGTGACCCAGGCTCAGCCTTGATGACTGTAGGACCTTACAGGTATAGAGTTCTGCGCTTTGCACCACAAAGTCATGTCATTTACCTTAGTGGACGAGGAGCATCACCCAACGGCGTTTATCCATTTTTAGATAGTTTCGATTTGGAAACACAACAGACGCATCGCCTATGGCAGTGCCAAGATCCTTACTTAGAGGAAATCTGTTATCTGCTAGATGATGAAGCACAAACTGTGATTACTCGTCGCCAGTCTCAAACTGAGCCACCGAATTATTTTCTGTTTAACCTTCGCGATAATCAGGTTCCCATTGCCCTGACTCATTATCAAGACCCTGCACCTCAGTTGGCTGGAGTCGAGAGTGAGTTGGTGAAATATCAGCGCTCAGATGGCGTGCAGCTGTCGGCTAAACTCTACTTGCCTCCTGGTTATGATCCTAAGCGCGATGGTCCTCTGCCGATGTTATTTTGGGTTTATCCCGAAGAATTTAAAGATAAGGAATTTGCAGGACAGATCACGAAATCTGAAAACACTTTTAGCCGTCCCAGCCGTGCTTCTGTTTTATTTCTGCTAACCCAGGGTTATGCACTTCTTTCTGGTCCCACTTTGCCAATTATTGGTGAAGGTGATGCCGAGCCAAATGATACTTACGTAGAGCAATTGATTGCTGGAGCGCAAGCAGCAGTAGACTATGTGGTAGAACGTGGCATTGCCGATCCCAATCGTATTGGTATTGGGGGACACTCTTATGGTGCGTTTACAACCGTGAATTTACTAGCACAGACTGATTTATTCCGTATCGGCATTGCCAGGAGTGGCGCTTATAACCGTACCCTGACTCCTTTTGGCTTTCAAGGAGAGCAGCGCAATTTCTGGGAGGCACAACAGACTTACATTCATATGTCTCCTTTTACTCATGCTGCTAAAGTCAAAGCGCCACTTTTACTGATTCACGGGGAAAAAGACAGCAATGCTGGTACATATCCACTACAAACAGAACGGCTGTATGAAGCGCTCAAGGGATTGGGAGCAACTGTTCGCTTGGTGGTATTACCTTTAGAAGACCACGGCTATCGCTCTCGTGAAGGGGTTGCTCATGTACTTTGGGAAATGGTGAATTGGTGCGATAAGTATTTAAAATGAGTAAAACAGTACTAGTGAACAGTAAAGGCATTGCCGTACCTCTACTGTGTAGTCCATGCAATTGAGAACCGTTACGACCAGCTATACTACTAGGCTCACCCTTATTTAGTCTTACAGGACTTACATGACTGGCTTTGTCTTATTAATAATTGGTATAGGGACTTTTGTACTAGCACTTAGTACAAAAGACGAGATTCATCGCATTGCAGCTGTGACCGGTGGGGGAATTTTCCTGGTTTGGGGATATGCGCTCACCCCGTTGCACTTTCAATTACTGGTTGAAATTTCCTCGGTGATAATGGCTTTCTCTGTTTGTATGCGTTGTTTAGGTTGCAAATAAACTTGATACTCAGGACTTAGCACTAATGAATCATGCCAAGCTGTATCATATCGGGTTCGCAACAGATCACTTTGGAGAGCGATCGCCAACCATTGCCTTATTATCCGGTGATCCAGAACGGGCGCGGCTCATTGCTCACTCCTATTTACACTCTGTGCGTCTTTTGTCTGAAAACCGCGGGTTAAACAGTTATCTGGGCATTTTGCCCAACGGGAAAGCGCTGTTATCTGCCACGAGTGGTATGGGAGCGCCATCCACAAGTATTGTTGTTAATGAGTTGATACAAGTTGGTATTAAGCTGATCATTCGCGTCGGCACTTGCGGCTCTATTCAAGAACACGTATCGGTTGGTAGCATCGTAATTACAAATGCTGCCTTATGCCGACAAGGAGCCGCTAACGATATTGCACCTGTTGAGTATCCCGCAGCAGCCGATCCGTTTGTGACGGTAGCCTTGGTAAAGGCTGCACGGGAATTGAAGGTGAAACATTATATGGGTGTGACTGCGTCAGTCGATACATTCTATGAAGGACAAGAGCGAACTCAGTTTATGAATCGACAGTTGTTGCGTTCTTTGCGCGGTATAACAGAAGAATATCGGTCTTTGAACGTGCTGAACTACGAAATGGAGTGTGGCACTTTGTTAAAAATGGCAGGTGTGTATGGTTTTAGAGCAGGCTGCGTGTGCGGTGTCGTCGCTCAACGTACAGTTGGTGAAGAAGTGATTTTAGAACAGAAAGACGTTGCGATTGACAATGCGATTAAGGTAGCCGTACAAGCAGCAGAACAATGGGAATTTGAAAAATAGAATATTCATAAATATTTACAATAAAGTTCCTGCATCTTTAAGCGGATGGCTAATATTTTTCACGGAAATTTTATGATGAAGTTGAAAAATAGGCAACAGATGACTCAGCTTTGGTTTAGCGTGCTAGTACATAAAACGAAAAACAGCAAGTAGGCTCTAAATGCAACTGGCTCCCCTATTTCCAATTTTCTACCGCATCCTCAAACCAACGTTTCCTAACTGCCTTTGGTGTGGTGATGCAAATTCCAAAATGATCGCATTGACGTTTGATGATGGTCCCCATCCTCAATACACGCCCGAACTATTGAAAGTTTTAGACCGTTACAACATCACAGCTAGTTTCTTCTGGTTAGGTGCTTGTGTCAACCGTTCACCAAGTTTAGCTAAAGAGGTGTGCGATCGCGGGCATTGGATTGGGTTACATGGGTATGACCATCAAAATTTTCCCATGCTCTCCCCGATGGAACTCAAGCACAGCTTAGAAAAAACCCAAGCTGCTATCTACAACGCCTGTGATCTTGCACCCGAAAAAGTACGTGATGTCCGTCCTCCCAACGGTTTGTTTACACCTACAACATTAAAACTCCTTGAGCAGTGGAATTATCGACCCGTGATGTGGAGTGTTGTACCGGAGGACTGGGTAAGACCAGGAGTAGCCATAGTAGTGCAGCGAATTCTCCAGCAAGTCTGTAATGGGTCACTGATTGTGTTGCATGACGGTGCTTGCGGCGGACAAGATATTGCCGCAACAACAGGAATCCTCATTCCTCAACTCATACAACAGGGCTATCAATTTGTGACGGTAGATACTTTATGGCGGCGAGCTAGGGGAGTGGGGAGGTGGGGAGTGAGGGAGTGACGGAGTGAGGGAAAACTAATGACTAATGACTAATGACTAATGACTAATGACTAATGACTAACTTGCTGCTTTTGAGCAACTTCAGAATTAGGGCTAGGAGTTAGGGAAGGTTCGTCAGTCCCCAATAGATGATGGATTTCGCTTAGCGAGCTAAGTTTTGCAGCAGGCTCTTCGGGTGAATTGCTTACGTAATCAATTAAATCTTCTACTTGGCAATTCAGAGCTTTGCAAAACTTAATTATTCTCTCAATGTGTTCTGTTCCAGTCCTTCCGCTTTCCCAGTTCTGAATGGTACTTTCAGTCACGCCTACGAGGCGCGAAAGCTCGAGCTGCGTTAGCCCTGCTTTTTCACGTAGAAAAGCTATCCGTGGTTTTGCCTTCTGTTTCACAGTTACAGCGTATATATCTAACCTTTAGCCGTAGATTTTAACACCAAAAAAAATTTGTGCTCAAAAATTTTTGCCTAAAAATTTCAGCTTAGCTCTTGACGCACCCAAGTTCTTTGGTTAAAACAGTTAAGTATAGAGTTCACCTCTATCTTGAGTAATCTCTGGGGGGGGAGGGTGAACTAGAGAGCAGATGAAGCGCAAGCGCAATTTTTCAAAAATCTCAAAAGAGAAATCCGAAATGATGCGATTCGATTATGTAGCTCTCAATAGGAAAACAAAAAACAAAAAGAGAAACACCCGAAGGAACTCCTAGAGGTAAAGACACATCTAAATACCTACCTACGGAAACAAAGGTGTTCACTCTCCGAAAAACAACAAAACACTAAAACAACACACACAACTAACGAGGTTACATCAAAATGTTAAACAAATCTATCGCTTTCGGTTTGCTGGCTGCTGGTTTGATGATTGCTCCTACCGCTGCATTTGCGCAACAATCACAGAGCGTTGACCAGTACACTGAGCAAAATGGTGCTGCTACCAACGGTAGTTCTACGGTTCAAACCTCCACAACCAACAGCCGCCAAGTGCAAAATCAGAGAAACGGTCGCCCTGGCTACTACCGCGACTACGGTCGCGATCGCAATGTTCGCCAAGGTCAAGATGCTCGCCAAACCACCGTTCAAAATGGTGCGGCTGTTGATGGTTCTAGCACTGACCAATACAGCGAAACCAACAACAACCAGAGCCAAAATGCTTCCGGTCGTGATCGTACCTACCGTCGCTATCGCTAATCATTGATTTCGTGCAAAGGCGTTGCACACTCAAAGCAACAAACGCAACGCCCTTCCCTTCTTACAACACATAATTTTCACA
>NZ_JBAHYJ020000042.1:0-71678 GCF_036697665.2 Scytonema sp. PRP1
TCTTTGCAATAAATTAAGAATAAAACTGCTTGTTTTCTTGAAAATTGAGATTTTGGCTGTACAAATCTCTATGCTTTAGCATCTCCTCAATTTTCTGCATAGCTAATGGTGAAGGTTTGGTGTGTCCGTTCTCCCAACGGTTTATCGTGGGATACGTCACCCCTAAGCCCTTCGGGCACGCTACGCGAACGGGGAAGTCAAAAGTCAAAAGTCAAAAGTCAAAAGTCAAAAGTGAAGACCCCACGGATGAATCCAGGGGCTTGAATAAAGTTACTCCGCATTTTTTCTTCTCCATACCATAATTTGGGGGCTTGTATCCTTTTCTTTTTCGGTCACGCCGAATTTGACAGCAAACTTTTCTTGTGTTAGCCCAGTTCCTAACCGGAGTTCCCGAATTAGTTTACCAATTTGTGGCTGATTTATGACTAGCGGTCTTTCAAGAATCATCTGAAATTGCCCTAGAGCTTACAAGCTGATTAACAAACGATATATCATCTGCTATAGCCTAACTACTCTAGAGGTTGGTTAGTAACCGTAAAAACTAGGAATTCAATGAAAATTTCAGTAAATTTGCTAGTAAATTCTACGATTGCGCTTTTATTTAATACCCGTCAAAAGGGTAATTTTCTGGCTTTAGCGTCTAACTAAAGTCGGGAATAAAGACATCCTCTTTGCCGTAAGAAAGGTTCTAGGCGATCTCACTTCATCCTTGCATTTGCTGATTGCTCGCACGCTCCAACTCCAAATCTTCCCAAGAAACTGGATCTTCTAAAGGTTCCAGGTGAGTTGTAACGTGGGTTAAAGGCAGCACCCTGCTGATAGCAAGCTCAATCGCCTCGCACAAATCATGCCCTTGTTGCACTGTCCAAGATCCAGGCACAAGAACATGGAAGGAAACAAAGCGGCGCGTTCCTGCAATGCGGGTTCGCAACGCATGGAACTGGATGTCCTGACGTTTGTACTCGTTAAGGATGCTTCGGATTGTGTCAATTTCTTCTTTAGGCAAAGCTGCATCCAGTAACGCGCTACTGGTTTCTCGTAGCAAACGAAATCCTGTCCACGTAATATTTGCTGCTACTATCAGTGCGATAATTGGATCAAGCACGAGAGCGCCTGTTACCTTGACGAGGAAGATTCCAACTACCACACCACCCGAAGTGATCACATCAGTAAACAGGTGGTGAGCATCAGCCCTGAGTGTAATGGAACGCAACCGTCGCCCTGCCCGTAGCAAGACAAAGGCAACAACGCCGTTGATAGCTGTTGCAAATAGCGAGAGTGCTAACCCCAATCCAAGCTGTGTTAACGGTTCTGGATGCAACAAGCGTCCCCGAGCTTCAACAGCAATGCTGATGGCGGCTACTACAATCAACGCACCTTCTGCACCACTGGAGAAGTATTCGGCTTTAGAATGCCCAAAGGCGTGTTCGGCATCGGCTGGTTTAGCAGCATAGGTCAATGCCCACACAGCTACCAATGCTGCCACGAGATTTACAATTGACTCAATAGCATCTGAAAGCAAACCTACTGATCCCGTTAGCAGGTAAGCGCCAAACTTTAGGGCAATCGTTACTATTGCCGCTGCAATCGACAGAAAAGCGTAGGAGCGGGCTGTTCGACTACTCATCTCGGTCACGGACGTAACTACAGTGATTCCTAGCTAACAGTACTAAATTCTACTTTAGTCGTCATCAGCCCTGAGACTTCTACTGATTCGCAAAAGAAACTACAGGATATTATTGCCGCGTATGAACTTCTTGCTCGTACTGGTAATGTAGCGATCGCCTTCTCAGTAGCGGAGACGCTCCTTTGTTGGCGCAGCACTTACGGCACTGCTTTCCCTTGCAATCGCCGAGAAGTGATTCAACGGATACGCCCCCGCTATAATCTTTGATTTAGCGGGGGAGGATGTCACATAAGTTACTATCTCAGTTGTAGCAACTGAAACTGATCAAACTTCACCACCTTTGAATTCGCCTGACTTGTATCAAAACGATAACTGCTGACTGTACCCGTACCCGTATCAAAGATGCTGAAAGCCGTAATATCATTACTGGCAATATACGGCATCGGTTTACCATCTTTACCTGGCAAAGGAGCTATTGTTGGTACAACTGGTTCTAATCCATTGGGATCACCTAGTGCAGCATAATCCTTTTTGTCTTTAGGCGGTACTGGTCGTTTATCACCACTCAAGAAAGCACCGTAAGTATTGCCAACATTAGATGTTTCAAGAAAGTGCATTCCCGACGCACTACGAAAGCGGTTCCATAGATGCGAATGCCCGTAGAGTACCATCTGTACATTAGCGGCTTCAAGTAAAGGCACCACATCGCGGATTAGGTAATCTGCTTCTTTAGGGTAGTTATAACGCACTGCCTTAATTTTGCCATTCGCATCACGTTCAATATTCGGCACGGGATCAGTATAAGGAGGGACAATATTGTCGCCTAAAGAATGCGGCGGATAATGGAACATCACCACTTTATACTTTGCTTGTTTGAACTCAGAACTGTTGAGTTCTTGTGCTAACCAGTTATACTGCTTGCTTCCTTTGGCAATTGGCTCAAAAATAACTTGTCCATAACCCCAATTCTCTGGATTTTGTAAATCTTTGTCTCTTTCGCGGTACTTTCCTCTCGCGTATGAATCCATGTTGGGAGTCCGCCACATATTCGCTGCGTACAAAACCACCAAACGCACATCACCAAAACTTACAGCATAGTAAGTTTCTCCACCTTCTTTACTTTGGGGTAATGTGAAAATTTCTTCGTAGGTATCAGTATTATAAGAATTATCTTTCAGCGATTTTTCCCCATACAACTTTAAAGCCACCGCACGCGGGATCGCATCATTAAATTCATCGCCTAAACTTCCAGTCTTGCCAAAGCGTCCCATCACTTCATGATTACCAACGCTGGTAAACATTGGGGCGTGTTGAATGATTTCTCCACCATGAAAATCTTTTTGGGACTTAGCACGACCTTGCAAACAAGGGAAGAAAGCACCGCCCCTATTATCATCAAACCATTCAGAGGCACGGTCTGCAATATTCACTGTATCTCCTGCTAACCACACCGCATCCACTTTCCCAATTTCCACGACCTTTTGCAGATTTGCTGCTATCATGGGTTTCAACTGATGGTCAGAAGTCAGTAGAATTTTCAATGGTGTTCCTGGAGTTGGGGTCGGTGCTAAGGTAAAAGCATTGCTACTCACACTCTCGCCATCTTCTCGGACACTTGTGACGCGATAAGGAACTCGTTTACCAGGAGTTAACCCAACCACTTCCGCCTCATGTCGCCAAATGTCACGCGCGACAGGTTGCTTGTAAACTTGCCCGTTTTGCGTTTGGTTTCCTACTCTTGATTCTTGGTCTTCTCGTGTCCGACTGAGTTTGGTAGTATTGGCTGTGGCTGTTTGCTGGAAATTGTCCCCATAAGCAACACTATGTTTAGAACCAGCAAACTCAGTAAACCACACAACTCGCACTGAAGACGGGCTAGGAAGTTGTAGAAATGGATCTGTGAGCAAGACGGGCGCGGATGCTAGAGTTTTTTGCCCAGAAAAGCAACCATATACTAGGGTAAGGCAGATAACCAGTACAAATAAAGCAGTTAGTATTTTACGACTTGTTAGATATCTCAGCATTGCGAGTCTTCCAGTGCGTCGGTGCATCTCAGTTGTATCTAAAAAAACACAAGGAGCTACAAGATAAAGTCGCACTGTTCCGCATTATAGTTTCAATACTAATCGCGTTTAGATAAGCGATCGCCCTATCCTTAGTCCGTACTGCTTAAACTATCACCCTAGCGCAATAGAAACTGTGTTTTGCCTCTAAGCTGCATAAGTTAGTGTCTGCTTACACTATTAAAAATACACCAAGGTTAACTCATTCATGCTTAACTTCTGTACTTTATCAAGTCACAGCAAATGCAGAAAATGAAACTTATGTCAATACAAAAATTATCAGAAAAAAGTAAGACGAATTACATTTTTCACGTGTTGTTCAATACCTTTACATTTCTAAAGATGTAAAAAATGAGCAGAACTACTTTGACGAAATTGTTTAAAATTTGTTAAGAAGGATGACAAGCGGTCAATAAAAGGAAATAAATCTTATGGTAAACGCAGTAGAAAATAAGCCACCATCACACGTAGTCATTGTTGGTGGTGGATTTGGAGGATTATATGCCGCAAAAGCACTGAGTCGTGCTGATGTCCATGTTACTCTAATTGATAAACGAAATTTTCATCTATTTCAACCGCTTTTATACCAAGTCGCCACTGGCACGATATCTCCGGCTGATATTTCTTCACCACTGCGTTCCGTACTTAGTAAGAGCAAGAATACAAAAGTGCTGCTGGGAGAGGTGAATGATATTGACCCCCAAGCACAAAAAGTCTTCATGGGTGAGGAAGCAATACATTACGATTCTTTAATCCTGGCGACAGGTGCAAAGCATTCTTATTTTGGCAAGGACCAGTGGGAAGATTTTGCCCCTGGTTTAAAAACTGTGGAAGATGCAATAGAAATGCGTCGCCGCATCTTTACAGCGTTTGAAGCAGCGGAAAAGGAAACTGATCCCGAAAAACGTCGTGCTTGGTTAACTTTTGTGATTGTCGGTGGTGGTCCTACCGGTGTGGAATTAGCAGGCGCGATCGCAGAATTGGCTTACCACACCATGAAAGAGGATTTCCGTAATATCGACACTTCCGAAACGCAGGTTTTACTCCTCGAAGGTTTGGATCGGGTATTACCACCGTTTGCACCAGAGTTATCAACACAAGCACAAGCATCGCTGACAAAGTTGGGTGTCACCGTACAACCAAAAACACTGGTGACAAATATAGAAGGTGATGTTGTCACCCTCAAACAAGGTGATGAGGTGAGGCAGATTGCAGCAAAGACAGTATTATGGGCGGCAGGAGTGAAAGCTTCGCCTCTAGGAAAGTTGCTAGCAGAAAGCACAGGGGCTGAGTGCGATCGCGCCGGACGAGTCATTGTTGAACCCGACTTGAGTATCAAAGGACACTCCAACATTTTTGTCGTTGGAGACTTGGCGAATTTTGCCCATCAAAACGGCAAACCCTTACCAGGTGTTGCACCCGTAGCGATGCAGCAAGGACAATACGTTGCTTCACTGATTAAACAACGACTCAAAGGTAAGACATTGCCACAATTCCGTTATGTTGATTCCGGTAGTTTAGCGGTTATTGGACAAAACTCTGCCGTTGTAGACTTAGGTTTCATGAAATTTTCAGGTTTCTTCGCCTGGCTGTTTTGGCTGTTCGTTCACATCTACTTCCTGATTGAGTTTGACAACAAGCTGGTAGTGATGATTCAGTGGGGCTGGAACTATTTCACCCGCAAACGTGGCGCAAGATTGATTACAGGTAAAGAACTACTGCAAAATGTAAAAGCTGAAAACACCAACGGATATTATACGCCAGTAAATAAGACACAGGCGGTTAATGTGTAAATGTAGAGACGCGCCAATGTGTACATGTAGAGACGCGCCATGGCGAGCCAGCGCTGCAGGAGGAGCCAGCACTGCAGGCGGGTCTCCCGCCGTAGGTGACTGGCGTTGGTTTCCCGACAGAGGCGACTGGCGTCGCGTCTCTACAAAATATTAAGGTTACTTATCACAATGACATACGTATCTCATGTATAAAGAGTATTATTTAAACTGAATAGAAATATAAACCCCTAGAAGTCAAAATTGATATTATCGCTTCGTGGTTAATAGTCAATAAAGCTTTTTGAGGAATTAGTCAACCCAATCCCGAATCCCTAGTCCCCTTTACAGTTTTCTTTGTATTGACTCCTTACTCCCTTATTTTGGTTGTTAAACCAGTAAATTATCTTTTGAGGGGGCTTGGGGGAGCTATAAGACCCACGCCCTACCCGTAAGGGAGGCGTGGGATACATGGACTCCCCCAAGTTAATTTTATGGGATTCAATATCCCTAAAATTAACTTTCTGTGTTGGCGACGTTTGCTGCTATTCCCAACAGAAATGATAAAATTAATACACCGTCTAACCAACGGTTGCCTTGACTCAAACGAACACGTCTCCCGCAACGTGGTGAACAGCGCAAACGGCATAAATTGGTCTGAACCTAGACAATTGAAGTTAGGGGGTTCCAGCTAAAAACTTTGGGTGAGATGTACCCAATTCTGTAGTTGGGTAAAAACTTCACAGTACATAGGTGTACTCCAATTCGTATCAATTGATTGGTAGTCAGTACGCACGGGCTGTGCGGAACGGAAACCGCCTGGGCAATCGGTCTGCCGGGGAGTAAGTCATGAGGCTGCTCTAGGTAAGTGGTGAAACACCCTAGAGGTGGAAACAACCAGGAAATCTCAATCGCGAGGTTGGGAAGCCTACACTTACCCGATAGGGGAGTGTAGGAGGATGTCACATGTAGGGAGTATAAAACAAACCGATGAAAGCGATCGCCTCTTGTTTTGCATCTATCATCAATGAAGAAAATTCTGTCTGTCCTTGGGAAAATATACCAGTCAGTCAGCAACAATCTATATTACAGGTAATTGCTTCCCTAACGCCTCCTAGTTGTATCGTCTATCCTCACACCACCGAACAGCTAGCCCAAGTCATGACAGAAGCGCATCGTAACAAGTGGCGCGTTTTACCGTGCGGTAGTGGCAGTAAACTTAACTGGGGTGGGTTAGCCAAAGACGTTGATGTCGTAGTGAGTACAGAACGCCTCAACCAACTGATTGAACACGCCATAGGGGATTTGACGGTTACAGTTGAAGCTGGAATGAAGTTTTCTCGTCTCCAAGCAATGTTGGCAGACTCTGGGCAATTTCTCGCTCTTGACCCCATAACACAAGATACAGCAACTATTGGCGGTATTGTTGCTACCGCTGATACAGGTTCCCTACGGCAACGTTATGGTAGTGTAAGGGATCAACTACTAGGTATGACCTTTGTACGTGCCGATGGACAAATTGCCAAAGCTGGCGGGCGAGTGGTGAAAAATGTTGCCGGATACGACTTGATGAAGTTGTTTACTGGATCTTTTGGCACATTAGGCGTCTTAAGTCAAGTAACTTTTCGCGTTTATCCGTTACCTGAAGCATCCGGTACGGTGGTGCTGACTGGTGACGCAAAGGCTATATCTCAAGCTGCTGATACGCTGCGAGGTTCTGCGTTAACACCAACCCAAGCTGATTTGCTATCAACTCAACTTGTGTCTAACTTAGAATTGGGTAAAGGATTGGGATTGATTGCTCGCTTCCAAAGTATTCCTGAAAGTGTCAAAGAACAGTCAAACCGACTGTTGGAAGTAGGGGCGCAACTTGGTTTGCAAGGGACGATATATTCATCTGTGGATGAAGCTGATTTATGGCGCATATTGCGAGAACAAATGCATTCTTCTCCCAATGATGCAATTACCTGCAAAATAGGAGTGTTACCTACTTCTGCTGTTGAGGTTTTGACTCAAGCCGATCTGGGTTGGATTCACATCGCTAGCGGTTTGGGGGTGTTGCGTTTTGAGGGTGATAAGGTTGATAAGGTGTTGGAGATACGAAATCTTTGTCAAAGTCATGGCGGATTCGTGACTATTTTGTCAGCACCAGTGAAGGTTAAGCAATTGGATGTCTGGGGCTACACTGGTAATGCTGTGCAGTTAATGCGTCGGATAAAAGAACAGTTTGATAAGGAATATATTTTAAGTCCTGGTCGTTTTGTGGGTGGGATTTAGGAAATTAACCGCCAAGACGCCAAGGACGCCAAGAGAGGGGAGAAGAAGAAATAATATGCAAGTTTCGGAAAATTCTGAGAGTAAGAAGGCTAGTTTGAGTAATGTGACTGGGTTTGATGCGAATCATCCGCCTGAACCGAAGTTGATTGATACTTGTGTTCATTGTGGGTTTTGTCTTTCGACTTGTCCCAGTTACAGGGTTCTTGGCAAGGAGATGGATTCTCCACGAGGGCGCATCTATCTAATGGATGCGATTAATGAGGGTGAGATTCCGCTGAATAAGGCAACTGCACAACATTTTGATTCTTGTTTGGGGTGTCTTGCTTGTGTGACGACTTGTCCTTCTGGTGTGCAGTATGACAAGTTGATTTCTGCAACTCGTCATCAAGTTGAACGCAATTATCCTCGCAGTTTGCCGGATACGCTATTTCGCAAACTCATATTTTCTTTTTTTCCCTATCCCAATCGTTTGAAGGTTTTGCTGGTTCCATTGTTTGTTTATCAAAAGTTGGGTTTCCAGAAAGTCGTGCGTGGGACTGGGTTGCTTAAGAAAATATCTCCGCGCTTGGCAGCAATGGAATCTATTCTGCCGAAAATCACTTTAAAATCTTTTAAGGATAATTTGCCAGATGTGATTCCGGCACAGGGTGAAAAACGCTACCGAGTAGGAGTGATTTTGGGATGCGTGCAACGGTTGTTTTTCTCTTCAATCAATGAAGCGACTGTGCGGGTTTTAACGGCAAATGGCTGTGAGGTTGTGATTCCTAAAACTCAAGGATGTTGTGCGGCGCTTCCTGAACACCAAGGACAAACCCAACAAGCCAAAGCTTTGGCAAGGCAGATGATTGATAGTTTTGCAAATACTGATGTCGATTTTGTGATTATCAATGCTGCTGGTTGCGGTCATACGTTAAAAGAGTATGGTCACATTTTAGAAGATGACCCCCAATATCGGGAAAAAGCTAAAGAATTCGCCGCGAAAGTTAGAGATGTGCAAGAGTTTTTGGCGACTGTTGGTTTAACAATAAAATTGTCACCTCTTGCTGATAAACCCTTGACTTTGGTCTATCAAGATGCTTGTCATTTGTTGCATGGACAAAAAATTAGTGTGCAACCGCGTCAGGTATTGCAGCAAATTCCTGGGGTGAAGTTGCGTGAACCTATCGATGCAGCTATTTGTTGTGGCAGTGCGGGGGTTTACAATATGCTGCAACCAGAGGTGGCTGAGGAATTGGGTAGGCAAAAAGTGCAGAATTTGCTGAATACTGGGGCGCAGTTAATTGCTTCTCCTAATCCGGGTTGTACTTTGCAGATTAGTAAGCATTTGCAGTTGCAAGATCAGGAAATTTCTATCATGCACCCAATGGAGTTGTTGGATTATTCAATTCGAGGTGAGAAGTTGGAATTGTAGATATGAGATTGGAACCACAGATAAACACAGATGATTTATCTGTGTTCATCTGTGTAGCCTACGGCACGGCTTACGCCTACATCTGTGGTTTCATTTATCAGATATCTACTGCAAAAGCTTTATTGTCCTGAAACAGGATTTCGCAAAGTACAGGGTGGCTTTGACATAAGTGCCGGATGTTAAACCAAAAGCGTATGTCTCAATCCAATTTTTGAACTGCGTCGCTAGTGGGCAGCTGGCGCTTTCTCCCATAGTGGGTAAGGTTTGGCAAACTCCTTGAGCTGTTGTGTTAAGTCAATCTGTGGCAAATGTTTTTCCACAAGGACGAAGGTTTCCTCAATGAGCGTTCAGCTTTACTGGTGCGCTTGGCGCGATGGCACCGAGTGCCCGCCTGCGGCGATCGCAACTCTCGTGTTCCACTCACACCATCTGACTGGAAAAGTTTTTCCAATCGTGGGAAAAATTGAGGTGGGATGATGGTCATTTGCTTGATGAAATAGCGTGTCCACTTGAAGCTGGGATAGTAAATTCCGTTGAGACCAAAGAAAAGATTGATAAGCTGACGAATACTGTAACAATGATTCTCATACAGCAGCGGAATTTCATTAACTTGCTTTGGCTATCGTGTTTTTTATACTTATACTTTTCATATATTAACCCAAGCTGCTAATTAGCGCAGAAAGTAGATCCTTGGCTTTGGGGCGATTCTGTTCCACTACACCGCAAACATTAGTACTTTTCAAAAAATTCTGCATTGCTGGCTGAATATTAAGTTGATAGAAAAAACTATTCAACTCATTGAGGAACTTCAAAAAAGCGATCGCTGGTTGTAGCGCACTGCCCTTGGGGCAATCACTGCTAATTTATCATTTGATAAAGATAACTTTAAATTTGTAGGGTGCGTTAGTACTACTTAGTAGCCCTCAGTAAGGTGGCTTGTTTGACTACTTCAAATTTACTTTATAAACTAGCTAGAATTATTAATTGTATATAAATTATATAAACAAAAAATAATATCACAAAACTGATTCAACTTATGTACCCTGATTTTAAATTTTTATAGCTAGAAAAAAATCTTACAAGAATAAGCAAACAACAGTACTTTGGTGGTTGACTTTTCTACCAAGCGGTTGCACAATATAACATCTCTAGCCCTTTTAAAATTCTTATCAACGGTGCATCAATTTCGGTATAAATTATTTTGTTTGTGTTCCTACTCGATGACATCACAGAAAATTGGGGGAGAGGGTGCCTTCAATAGTTAACACCCATGTGCAACTATTAGCTAATAAACATTTAACAACATCAACGCCTGAAATGACCTGGCTAGAGGTATGACTTCGTCAAAGGCAGTACCTTTCACATATCTTTATGTATGAAGGATAGTATCTCTATGGCTCCAGTAGTAGTACCTATCACCACTTATTCTTGGGATTTAAGTAGCTACGAAACAAGAATGTACGCACTAGGTAAACATTGCCTAAAGCACTTTCCATGAAACAAAAGTAAGTTATTACCTTTTAAATAAGTTAAAACTTTGATTCAAGCAGTGTAACATTGCCTACACTTTGCTTAAAAATAGGCAGGCATTGTTGCTTGCTGAAACGCCCCTTTGATCAAAGTTTTGATCAAGCACGTACATTGATGTTCTGCTAGTACAGAAACCACTTCATTTCTGACTCGTCACATATGAGTGTTTATTAACTTCCCTAAGAACATCCGTTGCTACCCACTCGCCAATATTTTATGAGTATCGTTGTTCGTTTGCTTGGCGCATTCGCTGTTTCGCTGTCTACATATGCTGCTATGCCTTCTTTTGTAATAGCACAGGAGACTCCAACTGTTCCCCAGCCGGAAACGACGCAGAAGCCTACAACTGTTCCTCCGCCCGGAACAAGGCAACAAACTCCAACTGTTCCTCCGCCCGGAACAAGGCAACAAACTCCAACTGTTCCTCCGCCCGGAACAACGCAAAAGACTCCAACTGTTCCCCCGCCCGGAACAACGCAACAAACTCCAACTGTTCCTCCACCCGGAACAACGCAAAAGACTCCAACTGTTCCCCCGCCCGGAACAACGCAAAAGACTCCAACTGTTCCCCCGCCCGGAACAACGCAACAAACTCCAACTGTTCCTCCACCCGGAACAAGGCAACAAACTCCAACTGTTCCTCCACCCGGAACAACACAGAAGATATGCTCTTTTGATGCAGTAGAGAGTTTGCTACCTCCACCGACAGGTGAGCAAAGCGCTTCTGGGTTTTCCTATCTGGCACAACAAGGTTTTACACAGAAGCCAGACGGTTCCTGGGTCTGTTACGTGAGAGATAACCAGAAACAGGGGCTTTACTATACCCTTTTTAAAGTTCAACAAATCGATGGAAAGCTTATAGCCAGTTCCTTCTTGAATAACGGCACTTTGATTGAAGGGCAAGAAACTCGCACGTTGGATTTGTTCATGACACTCATTGAAAATCATACGAAGACCAATCAGGGGAATCGTCAGAGTATACGCAGGTATCTAGAATCTTTCATTGCTTTAGTTAAGCAAGGGAAGATACCGTCTTCTGGTCGTGGGTATCTCTTCGACCAACCAAGCCGAGGGTTCATCTTGTACAACGCTGTTACAGGAGGAGACCTCAAGGGCACAGCAATCACGATTAACATCAACTCACCTCAAAATTTAGGTTCCTCCCCAGCCTTTTAAGCTGGATCGCTTTTGGGCAGGGTGTAGAAAAATTCAAAATTCAAAATTCAAAATTGAAAGTTCAAAAAATAATTTTCAATCTTGAATTTGAAATTGGTTTGTCTCCTACACTCCTATGCCCTTACACCTTGTTTACTGGAGGTAAATCCCTTGAAGTCAGTTATTAAAAGAACCGCAATTGCACTACCATCCATTGTAGCACTCATCACAGCGTGCCAGTCTGCTTCTGCTCAGCTAAGCATTGGACGCTATGGTATTCAACCGGGACTAGAGCAAAACTATCTCCAGTATCAGATATCAGGGCGAGATTTAAGCCAAATGCGAGGCATTCCTGCATGTAGTGTAGGATTTGGTGCGGCTTGTAACAAGCCTGGAGCAGTCTTCCAGAAAATAGTTGAGTCGAATGGTGGACCAACCTACGAGCAGTTGTTGATACGAGCAGCTGGTGGGGAGGAAAACTACAGGAATTTCGCTTCCTTCTACGGAGACAATCCCAATCTTTCTCAGGTGCCGTACGCCTCATTTTGGCGGCAAGACGACCCTAATATCGTGGACGGGTACCGATATCTTCTTGGACAGACAGTCAATCGGACTCCTCAAGAAGGTTTAGGGCAAGTTACCAAAAACTTCTACTGGGCACCTGAAACAGGTGGCAACTCGCTTGATCCTCGTCGTGGCTTGCTGGATTTGAAATACTCTTATGGGCGTCTGTTGCTTGAAGAGGTGGGAAAAATTCCCGATGCTCAGCAGCAGATTCAAGCTCTGGGTTTAGAGCCGCAGCAAACCAAGTTTTACTTAGACAAACTTTCTACATCGAAGCGTGCGTTGAATGGGAATGAACAGTCTCTCAAAGACACCATTCTCCAAGACCTCTCAGTGCCATATCCACCAGATGGTAGTGAGTTCGGACGCCCAAATCTTGGTATTCCTCCAGCCGATTCGCTCGTTGGAGAAACTCTTCCTGGCGATGCGTTTGTTGGGACAACTCCAGTCTCGTTGGAGCCTGAAGCAATCAGCCTTGATATTCCCTCTAGCCTTGCAGAAGTTGATTTTCCTGGTAACTTTGCAGAAGGTGCCGTGTTGCAACAAGGCTCAGGAAGCTCTTTTCCAAGCTGGCTGATTGGCGGCGGTGGTCTTGCTTTACTCCTACTTCTTCTTTCTGTTGGTGGTGGAGATAGTTCTTCAGGTCGGGGATCAGGTACAGTAACAGGGGGTATGCCTGTTACTGCTCCGCCTCCCTCTGGTGGATCTGTTCCTCCTGTAGGCAGTGGTGGTTCTCCTGGTGGAAATCAAATCATTGAAGTCCCGCCTGCTCCTCCTGTGAGTTCTCCACCTGGACAGGAAGTCAAGAAGGTACCTGAGCCAACAACAGTATCAGCCTTTGTGTTGCTAATCCTTCTGTTGTGGTTGCTTGGTTATGGACACCGACGCACCCAGATAGATAAATTTGATGGAGTTTGCTGAACCAAAAATGATACTTCGGTCAATGCCCTATGGGCAGGGTGTAAGGGTATAAGGGTATAAGGGTGTAGGGATCCCCATCAATAAATTGAGGCGGCTCAGAACAAGGACACCGTATTTCTCGTACTACGTATCTGAAAATACATCTTTAATTTACGACCTGTTTCAAAACAGAGAGAAGTCCTGTAGGCGGGTTTCCCGCCGTAGGGAACAACGGAACGGGCTTGTATCCTTTTCTCCTACACCCCTACACCCTACACCCCTACACCCCTTGTTCTGGTCATTCACGCGGTTGTGGAACCCATAGCCGGGGAGCTTGAGGTTGAGCCACTACTTGACGCCATAAGCGCTCATAACTGTTAACCATCTGTTTGACTGTAAAGTGACGCTGTGCTACCTCCCGACCGCGTTCACCAAGACGGATACGCAGTGCTCGGTCGTCACGCAGACGGCGCAGTGCTGCAGTCAGTCCTTCTACATCGTCTTTATTTATTAGTAAGCCAGTTTCACCATCGGTTACGGCTTCCGCAACGCTACCCACGCGAGTAGCAACCACAGGACGGGCTGCAAGCATCGCTTCAACGATCGCCAATGGAAAACCCTCTGAACGCGAAGGCATAGCAAAGATGTCAAATTGTGGTAGATAGGCGCGGGGGTTGTCCACCCATCCGGGGAGTTCGAGGCGATCGCTCACCCCCAACTCATCTGCTAGCTTCTCCAGATCCGTGCGTTGTCCACCCTCACCCAGAATAACCGCTCGCACTCCTTCAAGTTGGGCTACAGCCCGTAGCAGAATATCGTGACCCTTCATTGCATCCAGTCTACCGACGCTACCAATCACTAACCCCTCCCCGCCTCCTTTCCCCCTCCCCGCTTGCGGAGAGCAGGGCCGTGCGGGGGTTCCCCCCGTTGAGGCGACTGCGGAGGAGGGGTTAGGGGTGGGGTTCTGTGTAATTTCCGGTACGCAGTTAGGTATAGAAATGACCGATCTTCTACCCAGAGCGTAAAAGTCCTCCATCTGCCTAGCACTCGCCTCACCAACAGCAACATGGGCATCAACTCGCAGCGACAACGCCCTAGTGCGCCACAGATTAACAGCGTCTGTGGTGCGTAACGGTAATTGGTCAACGCGCACCACACGAGCATTGGGTAACGTCAGCGCTGCGAAAAGACCCGTTGCACACTCCCAAGGCGTGCAGATGTTGATGTGTACCACATCAGGACGCAGGCGATGCAGTACTTGCAGGTGTGCCGTTAGGGAGTGAGTTCCTTTCGCTGGTAATACCACTCGTGATGCTTGCGGTCTATGCTGTGCAATTGCATCCACTACTAAATTGGAAGTACCGACTATGGTAACGTCTATATCTTTAGACGCATTCGTAACTAAATGTTTGAGGCTAATTTCCGCTCCTCCAATACCACCAGAATCGGTGTAGGTGACTATGCGCATCATCGGTCATAAGTAATGTAAAGTCTTTGAAACAAATCTACCGTAAGGGGATATAGACCTAACAGCCATCGCAAGTAGACTCTTGTTGCAGCCTTTTATAAGGAAAAGCATTTGTTATGGTTGATATTTATATTATTGATCTATTTATTATTGGTTTACTTCTGCTGGTTGTCACCTTAGGTTCCGGCTGGATTTCGCGCTTACCCCTTTCCTTTGCCCTCATCTACCTAGTGGTTGGTATTCTCCTAGGTCCCTATGGTTTTGAGCTGATTCAATTGCGCCGCGAGGGAGCCTTTAACGCCGAGATATTAGAAAGGGTAACAGAATTTGTGGTAATTGTATCTGTGTATAGTTGCGGTTTAAAAATCGTGCGTCCGCTGCAATTGGGGGCTTGGGATATAACAGCACGGCTGATTGGTTTTTTGATGCCGATTTCAATTTTTGGGCTTGCTGTTGTAGGCAAATTCTTTTTAGGTATGGATTGGGGAGAGGCTATTTTATTAGGAGCAATTCTCGCACCTACTGACCCAGTATTAGCTTCAGAAGTTCAACTAACTGATACACACGACCAAGATGAGTTGCGCTTTGGTTTAACCTCTGAAGGCGGTTTAAATGATGCCCTTGCATTTCCTTTTGTTTATTTTGGCATTCATTCATTAAAAGATAAAAACTGGGACAACTGGTTTAAACAATGGGTTGCGGTTGATTTAATTTGGGCGATCGCTGCTGGCATAGTTATGGGAATTATAGTTGCCAAAGCTATCGTTTGGATTGATACAAAAATCCAAAAACGCCGTCAGGCTGATGAATTAATGGAAGATTTTATTGCCATCAGCACGATTTTGCTAACTTATTCATTAACAGAATTTGTTAATGGTTATGGATTTCTTGGAGTATTTGTTGCAGGTTTAGTTGTGCAGCGGAGTTATAAAAATTCAGAAAAGCCTCTGGCACAATTGGAATTTGTAGAGCGAATTGAAAAGCTTTTAGAAGTTGGGACAATTTTACTATTGGGTTCAATTTTATTATATAAGCCCATGGTCACTTATGCTACCCAATCTTTATTGGTGGTAGTGTTGGTGTTCTTTGTCATCCGACCTGTGGGAGCTTGGATCAGCACAATTGGTAAATACCCTGTAGATTCGCCTCGTAAAAAATTACATTTGAGAACCCGTTGGTTATTCGGTTGGTTTGGCATTCGCGGTGTTGGCTCTCTATATTATCTTGCCTATGCCTTTGGTAACGGTTTAAAAGGCGAACTTGGTGAGCAAATTGGCTGGATTACTTACACCACTATTGTCGTTTCTGTGATTATGCATGGAATTAGTTCAACGCCATTAATGAATTGGTATGAGCGCAATATAGCCCCAAAACCCCGAGATGCTTCTCCTCCAGCTACAGTTGATGAATTTGAATGAAGCAGAAGGGATGATTAATACAGCACATTGCAAGTAAATGAAGTACAATCCTCTTGTCTAAAAGCCAGATATAAAGCCCTTTTGACTCCTGACTGAGGAATTGCTGCTGTAAGTTGGACAATCTTGCACACTGCCTAAAAATGCAGGTTGTGTCGCTCCTGAGTTCTTTTGTTCTTCACGGTAAAGTTTTAGTTCTAAATAACCGCATTCCATTTGCAGTCACAAGTAGGGAAGTTCCTGTATCTGCTAAGACGGCGACGGCTAACCCAACAAACCCAAAAGTCCCCAACAGCAGAAACAAACCCTTTGTTACCAGAGAAAAGACCACATTTTGTTGAATAACTGAGACAGTGCGGCGGCTTAAATCTACCGCATAGGCGAGCCGTCTTAAATCACTTCCCACTAGGACGACATCTGCCGTCTCTAGAGCAATATCAATTCCACCAACCGCAAAACTAATATCTGCAGCAGCAAGCGCTGGAGCATCGTTGATGCCATCCCCAACCATACCGACTACCCCTCTTCGACGCATCTGTTGAATTGCTTGGAGTTTATCTTCGGGTAGCAACTGTGCCTGATACTCTGTGATTCCCACTTGTTGAGCAATTCGCTTAGCAACAGCAGCGCGATCGCCTGTCAGTATCACCAACTGTTTTAGCCCCAAAAGCTTGAGCTGTCGCATGGCTTCGGTTGCTTCTAACCGGAGTCCATCTGCCAGTGCAATGACTCCTAATACTCCGTGGATTGTTCCTACCAGCACAGGGGTTTGACCGAACTGTTCAATTTCAACCAACAGAGATTCAGCTTTTTGGGAGAAAGGTATGCCAAAGTCTGTGAACAACCGTCGATTTCCGACTATAAATAATAACTCATGAGGGTTGTTTTTGCAAGAGGGCAAGCTTATTTGATCAGTCCTGGAAGCATCCTGATTTATCTGTGGTGTAGCAAAGCCTGCCCTGTTTTTAAACCAAAATGCTTCACCAAAGTTTGCCTGAATTCCTTTACCCGGTAACGCCGTAAAATCAACAGGTGTCTCTAACTGCAACCCAAGTTCATGAGCCTTCGCAACAACCGCCTTTGCCAGAGGATGTTCTGAGCGTTGCTCCAGCGAAGCCGCAATCAGTAACACCTGGTTTGCACTCACCTCCCCCAAGTCATAAACATCAAGCACCACAGGCTCTCCTTGCGTCAACGTTCCCGTTTTATCAAAGGCAAGGCTAGTCAAGTGTCCGGCTGTCTCCAGTGCGTTACCCCCTTTAAATAAAACTCCCTGGCGAGTTGCAGCACCAATAGCGCTGACAATTGAAACTGGCGTGGAAATGACTAAGGCACAAGGGCAGGCAATTACCAGCATCACCAAAGCCCGGTAAAGCCAAACATGAAAAGGTTGAGCAAACACTAAGGGTGGAATGAGGGTAATGGCGATCGCTATCAAAATGACAATCGGGGTGTAAACCTCTGCAAACCGATCCACCCACTGCTGTGTGGGAGCGCGGCTTTCTTGGGCTTGTTCGACCAGATGAATAATTTTGGCAACAGTTGTATCACTAGCAGTGTGGGTAACTTTGACTTCCAAAAACCCTGTTTGATTCAATGTCCCACCATAGACAGTATCGCCAAGGGCTTTCTCTTGTGGAATTGATTCTCCCGTAATTGGAGATTGGTCAATCGTACTTATGCCAGAAACGACTACGCCATCCAACGCCACACGCTGTCCTGGTCGAATCGTCAAAGTTTCTCCAATCTGAATAGTCTCAACGGCAACTGTCACCTCCTTATTGCCCCGCTTCACAGTAGCAGTCGGTGGAGTCAAATCCATCAACGAGCGAATCGCATTGCGAGTGCGACCAAAGGTGAAAAGTTGCAGCGTTGTGCCTAAAGAGAATAAAAACAGAACCAGCACCGCTTCAAACCAATCTCCTAAAATCACTGCCCCAACCACCGAAATGGTCATCAGCAGATTCATATCAGCGCGGCGCAAGCGTAACTCAAACAAACCTGCTCGTGCAATTGGATACCCAGCAACGACTATGCCAATGCCATAAAAAGCTCGCGCTATCCAAACGGGTAACGCTAAATACTGAGCAAGTAAGCCCAGGATTAACCCTATCCCTGCAAGAAGAACGTTTTGTCCCTGGCGGTTGGTCAGCCAAAATTTCCAGTTTGTTGGAACAGGTTTCTGAGTTGGCTTGAGGATTCGATGCTCGTGGTTGTGGTCATGATGGTAGTAGTTAGCCGATGTCTGCTCAACCGTATAACCCAGAGCTATAATCCGCTCATAAATAGTCGTTTCACTGATCTGTTGTGGGTCGTAAGACAGTTGCAATCGTTGCGTCGCAAAGTTGACCGATACTTCACTCACACCTGGGATGTGCTGCAACCCAACCTCAATTGTCTTAGCACAACTGCCACAATCCATGCCGTTAACTTTCACTTGTAGCTTTTTAGCACAAGCGACTTCAACGGTATTGTGATGGTGGTCGTGTTCGTGTTCGTGGCAACAAGAATGGGTCTGCTGATGGGAGTTTGCCTGATGACTTTGCTCAACTGTGTAACCCAAAGCTTTGATGCGATCGAAAATCGCCTTCTCATTCAACAGATCTGGGTTGTAGGAAACCCTAGCTTTTTCTGTTGTAAAGTTAACCAATGCTTCCGTCACACCGGGTAACTGCTGCAAGCTTGCTTCAATTGTCTTCGCGCAGCTTCCGCAGTCCATGCCACTAACTTGTAAGATTTGGGTTTTGAGAGAAGGAGTTTGAGTCATGGCAGCTTCATAACAAAGGCGACAAGGATAACTGCGATTATTTTAATACAACAATTGAGCAACTATTCAACTGTTCAATCTTGAAATTTTAGTTAATAATTTAGTTAATATTGATACTGATAACCATTGGCTAAACGAAACTTGCTATGAATAAGCACAAGGAAAAGCAGGGCTTGGACTTACTCCAAAGTTCTGACGCACCAACCTGTGACACCCACCTGGTGCATCTAGATAATGTACGCTCAACTCAGGCGGAAATCTTGGCTACAGATAAAGCACAGCAAATGGCAGAAATCTTTGGGGTGCTGGCAGATACAAACCGTCTACGCCTCTTATCAGCTTTGGCTTCCCAGGAGTTGTGTGTTTGCGATCTAGCAGCATTAACGAAGATGACTGAATCAGCAGTTTGCCATCAACTGCGATTATTAAAAGTGATGCGTTTAGTCAGTTATCGTCGAGAAGGTCGAAACGTCTATTACAGCTTGGCTGACAGTCATATCATCAACCTGTATCGCTCTTTATTAGAACATTTGGACGATTGACACTCCCCACGGCTAGAAGCCGGGGGATTCTTGGCTCAATGTCGCAACTTGCACATGCCTGGGTTGCCCCAAGCAGCGTAGAGGTTCCGACTCCCCAAGCGTTACTTCCCGGATGCCCTCCGGTAGACTTTGCTTTACACAAAATATTAATGGCTGCATTCACATCACGTTGCAAAATTGTTCCACAGTATGGACAGTTGTGAGTTCTTGTAGACAGTCCTTTTTTAACAGTTTGTCCACAATTACTACATTTTTGCGATGTGTAATGAGGTGGCACACTGACAACTTTAGTCTTGAATTTCAAAGCAAAGTATTCTAACCAACGACGAAAAGATGTCCAAGCCACATCATTAATTGACTTGGCTAAGTGGCGATTCTTTACCAGCCCTTTCACGTTTAAGTCTTCATAGGCGACAAAAGCGTTAGCCTTGCACACGTTACGCGCCAACTTCTTGGCGTGTTCTTCCCGTTGCCTACTTACTCTTAAATGCTTCCGGGCATATCGCCCTCTAGCCTTTCGTCTGTTGTTTTTCCCTTTCTCTTTCTTGTAGATACGGCGTTGAGCGTGCTTGATAGATTTCTCTGTCTTACGAAGGAATCTAGGATTTTCTTCATGATGTCCATTGGAATCAGAGTAGAAATATTCGAGTCCCACATCTATTCCAACTTCACCGTTACCCGTTCTTGCCAGAGAGGTTACATCTACCTTGACACAAAACTGAACATAGTACCCATCAGCCCGACGGACAATCCGAACCCGCTTAATCAGATCCATGGAATATGTGTGAATATCCCATTTTCCCAATAATTTAAGTTCACCAATACCTTTTTTGTCCGAGAAAGTTATCCGACGCTTTGATGGGTGTAGCTTCCACCCAGACACCTTGTATTCAACACAGCGGCTATCTTTCTTAAAACGTGGATGCCCGCTCGATCCCGGTCTCTTGTTTTTACAATTGTCAAAAAATCGGTTAATAGCGCGTTCAACGTTTTCAACAGATGCCTGGCAAGCATGACTATTCAAATTCTTAACGAATTCAAACTCTGCCCTTAACTGAGTGTTGTACTGGTAAAGCTCTTTCTTCCCAACGCCACGGTTATCCATCCAATATCTCAGGACTTTATTACGAACAAACTGACTTGTTCGGATAGCTTCGTCTATCGCTTTTGCTTGGGCTTTTTTGACTACCGCTTTGTATTCCAGCACCAACACTCTTGAATCACCTCCTTTTTTTGTTAACCTACTATTAGTATATCCACACTTTCTATCAATGGCAACAGGAAAAGGGAAAAAGAGAACAAAGAATCAACCAGTGTTTTACGATGAGTTAAAAACTAGGCACAATATCATAATCACTCCAAGTTCTTGGCTTAAATTGCAGATTTCTGCCAAAAAACAAGAAGTGAGTGTTAGTGAGTTTATTGAGCAGTGGGCGCAGAAATTAGACGGGGATTAAAATCCCCTACGGGCTTATCCCTATAAATGGAATTTAGGGGCTTGCGCCCTTCGATTTCCGGTCAAATATTTAATTTTTGACTTATTTCGTTATCAAAGCTGCTGTCTGTTTGACAATCATTCAAGTCATAGAAACCAGCACTATTTTCACAAAACTTTAGTGAATAATTGTTGCTAAAAAATTTTTTTCTATCAAAACTAGCGTGGGAGGATGAAAACCCCCTATTTTTAATACGGGGATGAAATCTGACGCAACAGGTTTTAACAATAGTGTTTCTTATACCCAGAACGTGGTAGCATAAAGGCACACTGCACAGGATGAAAAACTCCAAAAACAAACGTGTTAGTGAACTAAACCATTGACAACTGAAGATATGCGCTTGTGTCAATAAATACATGATTTCTCGGAGTTAACACGTAAATTTTTCACAGTTGATTACGTAATGTGCCGCACAGCCTTTGAAATTGGTCGAGGCGGGTAGGGCTGTCTTACCCTCGTCAACGTGTTTTACAAAACACGAGACAACGTTACGAAGTGTGTCTTTAGACCACGAAGTAACAACAGTCTAGAATCCTTGCGCATTCATTGCAGGGAGAGTTCAAGCTCTGGGTGCATACATGATAATCAACACACCCAGTAACGCCAAACAGGCTCCTAGCATATCGTAACGGTCTGGAGTCACCCCATCTACCTTCCAACCCCAAAGCATTGCCATTACAATAAACACGCCGCCGTAGGCAGCATACGCTCTACCAAAGTGAGCTGTTTGGAGAGCCGCGACTATACCGTATAAAGCTAACCCAATACCTCCGATAATTCCCCACCAGACAGGCTTTCCTTCCTTTAACCATTGCCATACCAGATAGCCGCCGCCTATTTCAAATAAGCCAGCGCAGATGAAGTTCAGTAAGGACTTGAGTATTTCTTTCACTTGAAAATGTCCTAGTACAGTTCGGCGTAAATAGGGCAACCATTTAAAATCCCTAAAAAGCCCATTCCATAATACTTTTGACTTTTGAATGCGTGACTTTTGACTTCCGCCTTGCGGTACTAGTCCCTATAGAAAAGCTTCTGGGATGCTGCTGTATGACAGCTTCAGAAGCTCAAACAAACATTAATTTTCAGCCTTCATTCACGCTCACACTCTTGGGGAGATAACTTCCTCATCTTCTCCTACTTCTACTTACCTGTGATTTTCTCAACCAGTTCTCCAGCTTTATCAATCAAATTCGGCTGGGAATCCTTCACATTCCTTTCGTAAACCTTTTCCTCAGGGGTTTTAGAATCTTTTACTGCTTGTTCATAAGCCTGTTGTCTGTCTTCTTCCCGAAGACCAGCAGCTCTGTTATATTCGTAAGCACGGTCAATCTTTTCTTCCGGTGTGAGTTTCTCGGATGGAAATATTGGTTTTTCAGTTGTAAATGGTACTGCATAGCTAGGCTGAACACAAAAAAATAAACCCGACACGCTGAGCAAAAGCATCAACCCTAAAACAACGATGCTTTGGCGTAATGCTTTATTTACAATTCCTAGAATTAGCTGCATTGCACTACCCTCTTTGTTATGATATTTTTCCAGCGTAAGTAGAGATAAATACCTACGCAAAAATCAGAGTTTCAGAGGAATCCTACTTGTTTAGGTGTAACTCTGCCTTCTACCAGAGGATACATTAACAATTCGCTCATTCAAAATTCGCTCATTCAAAATATGCCCTACGGTTAGGCTACACGTTTGTGCAGACCTTCTGGAAGACGCTTAAAATTCAAAGTTAAGAAATATGTAGATACTCGTTTCACATGATTTTCATGCAAAGTTTTACTATTTTTACAACCAATTGTGACTAATCTTAATGCCTCGGCTTTGCATTGCTTGCTCAAATAAATCAGTTGGCAATGCTTCTTCCACAGGTGACACACCAGGTTTTTTCAGCTTGCCATCTAGTAACAATTGGGCAATGCTACCCGTGCCACAACCAGAAGCCACGGCGGTGTTTCCATGCACTAAAGTAGAGCAAAAGACTGCTTCTCTATCATCTTTGCGACCTGTAATTTCTGAACGAACTGCGACTCCAATACCACTGAAGCGATTCGTTACATCGGTCATAAAATGACTGACATATGCCAAAAATTCTATCATCGCACGACGCTGCATTAATTGTTTAGGAAAAACGTGAGCAGCTATCCAAGTCATGTGATTGTAAAAATCGGGAACTGAACCAAATTTGGTAATGACGCTTTTCACAGAGGGAAAAGCATGAGGCAGTGTGAAGGTTTCTGGCATATCAAACCAGTAAACTCCGGTGCGCCCATAAGGGGATGGAAAGTCAATAGTTTCGCGCTGACTGTAAGGCTTTACCATCTGCCATTGACCATCTATTAAAGATTCAAAAGGCTTTTGCAACCCTAAAAAAGTTGTCCGCATGACAGTGACACCAGCCCCACCAGAACCAGACACCAAGTAACTTAAATGAATCTTTTCTGGTTTGTCGAATTGCTCAACGCCCTGGCGTACCATGCTGTTAGAAATGCCGGGAAATATGCCAGTGTTAACGATCGCTGTGACACCGGCAGATACGGCTGCATCATTGTACCCCAGAGCCTTACTAGTATAAGAACGGTGGTCGCTAACATCTACATAGTTAACACCATGTTCAATACACATTTTTAGCACATTAGCGTCTCGGTAGTGAAAAGGACCAGCACAGTGAACCACCAAGTTGGCAGAGGCGATCGCCTTCCTCAATTTTTCCACCTCCGCTAAGTCCAACACCAAAAATTGCACTCGCGGATCATTCATTCCATGATCTGGGGTGCGCCCAGTGATTGTAACTTCTGCTTGTGTATGGGAGAGAATGTCCTGCGCAACACTACTGCCGATCCGCCCCCGCCCTCCAATAATTAAAACCCGCTCAGTCATGGCTCCAGCACTGACAACAGCATTTTTATTACATCAATTTTCACTTATCCTTGTCATCGGTAAGGAGTATGACGTTTGCTTGCTCACATAGGAAGATGTTTCATGACACTTAAGCTTGTAGTAAGCGGCTAAGCACTTACTACAAACTCATCATTCGCGACCAAAAACCGTTGCAACGGTAGATTTTATCGAATCTCCTGCATCTTTCAGTGTTTGTGTCAATGGTTCCTGAGTATGCAAAAACATTTTCGCACAGTTGCGTCCTGGTAGCCCAGAAATGGAACCACCTGGATGAGTTCCCGCACCCGTGAGATATAAATTATCAATCGGAGTTTTATAATTAGCCAACTCTGGTAGAGGACGGAAGCACAGCATTTGTTCTAGAGTCATGTCGATGTGGTAGTAGTTACCCTTGTAAGTCCCCAAGCGTTCTCCCAGTTCCGCAGGACTTTCCACATGACGGGCAATAATCGAGTGTTTGAGATTGGGGGAATACTCTGCCAGTTTAGAAATCACCTTATCAGCAACTTTGTTTTTCAGTTCATCCGTCCAGCCTGTCCCTTTCAACCCCGTACCTTCTGCACCGGCAATTTGATAAGGCGCAAAAAACTCTATCCATAATGTATGCTTACCTTGAGGTGCCATTGAGGGGTCAAGTCCTGTAGGCATCACCACATACATCGACGGGTTTTCATCGGGTATTTTACCCAAAGTAATCTCACTATGAGCTTGTTCCACATGGTTCATAGAATCTGCAATCAGAATAGAACCAATGAGATACTCATCTTTGTGTTGGTGATGTTCAAAGCGTAGCGGTTCAGATAAAGCACAATCTATCTTGAGAATTGTTTCGTTATTGTTGATGATGCGACGGTCTAATCTGTCTCGCAAATTCGCATCGGCGCTATCCACATCGCTTGTATCCATCAGTTGCAAAAACAACCGCTTGGCATCAAGACTTGAGATGACACCTTTGTTAGCACGATATTCTTTGCCGCCAGCAACCCGCACACCGACTGCTTTACCGTTATCGACCAACACTTTCTCAACCTTTTGGTCGGTAAGGATAACACCACCAAGACTTGTCACACACTTTACTAAAGCTTCGCTGAGTGCGCCACTACCGCCGCGTGGGCGTGCCATACCGGGGTTGTGGCGCAATGCTAACATCATTGCCCCAAAGGACATTGCTTTTTGGGAAGGAGGCGAACTTAGTTCCGCAGATAGTCGGGCAAGGGGTGCTTTGACAAATTCAGAATCAAAATACTCGTTGATATTGTCTATCGGACTGCTGAGCAGGGTGCGAACTAAATCTAGAGTCGTGTTGGGACCACCTAGAATTGAGAAGAAGTCTTGCAGATGTTTCAGACCGTAGTTACCAGCAATGTCAACAATTGACTTTGGTGCTGCATTAAAAAAGGGTGTAACCGCTTTGATAAACCGTTCCCAAAACTCGATATATTCGGCGTATTTTTGAGCATCTCTTTGACTGTAACGGGCAATCTCCGCACAAGTCTTCTCGACGGACTTATGCGCTAAAAAATACTTGCCATCAGGATGAGGACAAAAGGCGACCGGATCACAGGAAAGATATTCCAAACCGTACTTGTGTAATTCTAATTCTTGTATAACTGGACCAAGAAAAATAAATAGGTGATTAATCGCGCAGGGGTTGAATTTAAAACCAGGCGCTTCTTGCGGCATAAGTTCTTCAGTCGTCGAACCGCCACCGGGAATTGAACGCGCCTCCAAAAGTAGGACGCTGTACCCAGCTTTGAGTAGATAGGCGGCACAAACAAGTGCATTGTGACCAGCGCCAACAATCACAACATCATACGCTTCCATAGTTGCAATTTGGGGATTAGGGTATATTCCCAGATGTTAGAAAGCTATTAAGAAGTATAAATCTTTCGTGAGTTATAATTAAAAACTTGGCATTTCTGTGATTAAGCTTTTGTTTGCCATCAGTCCGTAGGGGGATGCCAACCACTGATTACCCAGCGTCTTCGAGCAACCGTAATAACTAAGTTTATACCCACTGATGAGGGCACGGCATACCGTGCCCCTACAATCGCCATATGAAACGAAATCAAACAAGCTGTCATTCGCTACGAACTTGTGCAATCTAGTCCCGTGGCTACTACACTCCAACTGTGGGTTTTATACCACCAGCCGTGACGATTCAACCCGTCTCGGTTTTCAGTCTGATTTGTGTTTCATCCTAACAATTGTCTGTGCGTTCAATCTTTCAGTTCAGGAATTACCTAGGATGAATATGGGTTCTAGGTGCTATTCCTGGATTGACAATTGCTGCCAACTCTTCTTCAGACAATTTGCTGATCTCAGTCTCCAGTTCTTCAACTGTGAAGTCATAGCCACGCTCTTTAGCAATCTTGATGAAGGCTTCTGGGTTAGTTGCAGCTTTGAGTCTTTGTTGAAATGCCTGATCTTGTCTGACGGCTTTAAAAAGTTGGGCTGCGTTGTTCTGTGTCATAAACAGTCTCTCTCGTATGTTAAATATCGGATTTGAAAGCGTAGTAATTTAACTGCTACACAGAACTTATCCATAGTTGTCTACGACATCTACTTTGTCTGCTGGGCGTGCTTCTACCAAGGGAGTCGGTGAGCCAGCGCCCTTTGGAGGGTTTCCAACGACAGTTACCTACGGCGGGAGACCCGCCTTCAGTATTGTCTCCTCCGCAGGCGACTGGTGTTGGCGCAGCCTCTCCGCAGGAGATACCCGAAGGGCACCAACAGTCCCCAGGCGTTTAATTCGGGAGTAGCCCTCCCTATTTTTTGAAAGCTTTCTGTTATTCTTTCCCGCTATTTTCAGCTAACTTTAATGAAGGTGGCTCCCCTTACAACCTTACAACAGGCGAGCTAGTTCAAAGCCATACAGACGGATTTCAAGCCGGAATTATTTAATGTTGATGTGCCTTGGTTTTTGGCTTATTCTTCATTATACCGAAAAATAGCTTATTTAATCTAGACAACTATCAAGAAGTTTGATTAAGAATCGTACGGCTTATTAATACTTCTGTAGTTGAGTCAAATGCAGTAAAGGAGGCATTAACTAAGGTTATACACTCCGATATTGAACCAGAGAGAAAAATGTATTATTGATTTTGAAAAAGAAATATAAGTTCACGCTTATAATTAGGTAGCGCGTGAAAGCATAAATAATGCCTGTATTTATGTAGACAAGATACGACCGCAATTTTGATTAGCAGGAACCGCTTCCATCATCTTTTTAGGAAAGGCTAAGTTGAGATTCCCCATCAATTCAATAAAGCTATTGCGCTCATGGTTAGCAAATCTCGGGTTGCAACGTTTTTCTTCACCAATTGTGGAGACAGTATAACCTTGATAGTCATGACCTGGATAAACCAAAGTTTCATCGGGTAGAGTAAATAGCCGCTGTGTCACTGAGTCATATAAGGTTCCAGCATCCCCGCTTTGAAAGTCTGTCCTTCCACAGCCTCGAATAAACAACGCATCACCCGTGAGAACTCGCTCGGAGTTGACGAGATAGGCTAAGTGAGCATTTGTATGACCAGGAGTGGCGATCGCCTCAATCACAACTGACCCCACCTGCAAGATTTCTCCATCTGCAATATAGCGGTCTGCACAAGGCACTTCTGCTCCAAAAGGAACGACTGTCTCACACCCAGTTGCATCTCGCAGCTTACTTGTACTGGTAACGTGGTCAGCATGGACGTGAGTTTCTAGGCAATAACGTAAAGTAAGTTCTAATTGTTGAAGAATCTGACAATCCCGCTCAAATTGTTCTAAAACTGGATCAACAAGGACAGCAGTCTTCGTTTTGATATCGGCAATGAGGTAAGTATAAGTACTTGATTCCTTGTCAAATAACTGGCGAAATAGCATATGACTCTTTATCCTTAACTTTTTAAGGTAGACAGTGCAAAAGACTTTCAAAGCCAAACTTGCCCTAAACAACGGGTTACCTGACAAGCTTGCTATTCGATTGATTGACAACTCTTCTCAAGAGCGAACTGTCTGGTGCATTGGGTCGAGACAATAACTCCTGTGCCAACAGCATTGCCTGCTCTCGAATTTCAGGGACTGCGATCGTCTCCAAAAGGTCGCCTTGACGTGTGGGACCGAGTGTGTATAAAAACTTTGAAGCTACGCCAGTTGCGTCTAAAAGCGCTCCATTCGCAGCCGTCTTAAGTCCCATTTTTAAGACATGACAACAAACCAAACCCTTAGACAGCAAGCTGTTCACTAGGGGGTGTGCCAACTTTTCATAGTTGGAGGCAGGACCAGTACAGTTAATGACGCGGTTCACCCGTAATACAAGGTTTTCTGTGGTGTGGCGCTTGCGAACGGTGACATCGACACCACGATCAACCTCACGGTAAGCCTGGATGCGACCTGCGTGTATGACGAGTTGACCGCAAGAAAGTAGTTTGTTTACGACCTCTGCTATCTCTGGTGCAATTCGATGACGATGGATGTCCCAGTAAGCTCGAACGTGACGTAAGAAGCGCTGTTTTTCGCCGAGAGGAAGAGTTTGCCACAGGTTTTGAGTGACTGGGCGCAGACAGTTAATGACAGCCCGCCAGTCTAGACCACAAGCAGCTGCCGATTCTACTTCTTGGCGGACGAGGTGCATCAACGCTTGAGCCGTTTTGGGAGCTTGGTCGATAGCAACAAAGGGAGCTATGGAAGGAATTGTCTTGTGAGCAAGAGGTAATAATCCATGTCGCGAGACAGTGTAAATCTTGCCTCTATGACCTTGTCGGAATAGGGTAATAGTTAAATCTACCATCGTCAGCCCTGAACCAATCAGCAAAACTGAGTCGTCGGAGTCCAGGTCTGTCAACGCTTGAGCAGAATATGCATTGCCTTTATAGCGGCTGCTTTTGTAGAAAGAACGGTCTTGAATTGGTGGATCGGCTGGCGAAAAATTACCTAAAGCTAGAACAATTCGGTCTGCCTGTATACTTTCACCGTTGCTTAAGGACACAGTTGCACCTACATTTTCCGGCTCAATGCCAACAGCTTCATCAGTAATTCGTTCTAGATGCACATAATCGGGCGCAGTGGTTTCTGCTTCATCTAAGATAGCCTGAACATAGGCACCATAAATTTGGCGAGGAACGAAAGAGTTTGCCGTGACTTCAGAGGTGACAAAATCTCCGATAGTTTCATTTTGTCTTTGAACCCAACGCAGGAAGTGATCAGGGTCATTGGGAAAAGCACTGATTTGCTCAGCAGGAACATTGAGAAGATGATAAGGAGAATAAGTGCCGTAGGCTACTCCTCGTCCTAATAAAGAATTGCGCTCAATTAACTTGATATTGAGAGGAAAAGTTGCTGCTTGTAACAAATGAGCAGCGACCATTGAACCGCTGAAGCCACCACCAATAATAGCAATAGTTGTAGAAGGATTTTCTTTACCCATAAAACCTACTTACCTCTAGATTATGGTTAATTAAAAATAGAAATGCATCTGCCCAGTGTCTTGAAGCACGGGCACATCTCAATTTTATATTAATAAAATAATCTCCAAGTTTAAATTGAGAAATTACGGATTAAATATCTTGAAAATTTGACAAATTATATCAGGTTCGGTTGATTACTTATCATTGCTGAAGAACCCCACCCCCGTAAAGCTACGCTTCACGTCCCCTCCTCGCTTGCGGGGAGGGGATAAAGGGGTGGGGTGCAGTCAACGTGGGAATCATAACTAATTAGCCGAACATGATATTAAATACTCATAAATTTATCGTAATTGTTAGGATTTAAAACCCCATAACTTTATCGGAATTATTAGGAATTAAATCCCGATAACTTTATCGGAATTATTAGCAATAAAAACCCGATAACTGTATCGGAATACTTAAAATTATGGTGAAAGCCTACATTCCGCAGGTTTTGTTTTCTTCCCAAATATTTTTGGTGATCTAGAACCTAAAGTCGTTATTGGACAAGAGATATCGGCGTTTAGTGTTGAGTTTTTGTTTTTGGTACTTGTTGACATGATTCTCAATTAATTGGCGATCGCTCAAGGTCTATAGGCTGAAACGAGCGAAAATTCATTAAAGCGATCGCTTACCTGCGGAATGTCGGTGAAAGCATTATAGCGATTTGATTTTGCATTTAGGTGCAGTACGATTTTGACCTCTCATATCACGTCGGCTCAATTACCGATAATCACAGAACCCCACCCCTAACCCCTCCCCCTTCGGGTATGCCTTCGGCACGCTACGCGAACGCCAGTCGCCTACGGCGGGAAACCCGCCTGCAGCGCTGGACTCACCGCAAGCGGGGAGGGGAACTTTGGCGTAGCCACTCATCGGGGTGGGGTTCCTGTTGTTTAGTTTTTCCTTAAGTCAGTGATATTCAACGCTAATGATTAATTAATCTTAAATACCGACTCAACTGTTGACTTAATCGAATCCCGTGCATCCTTAAGTGTCTGTGCTATGGGGTGTTTATTCTGCAAAAAGACTCGCGCACAGTTGCGTCCTGGCATTCCGGAAATCGAACCACCCGGATGAGTTCCTGCACCTGTAAGGAACAAATTCTCAATTGGAGTTTTGTAGTTCGCTATCTCTGGCAACGGACGGAAAAACACCATCTGATCCAAGGTCATATCAATATGGTAGTAATTTCCTTTGTACGCGCCCAATCTTTCTCCCAGTTCCGCCGGGCTTTCTACGCGACGGGCGATAAGTGCGTTTTTCACATTTGGCGCGTAGTCTGCTAATTTATCAACCACCCTGTCTGCAACTTTATTTTTCAGCTCATCTGTCCAACCTGTACCCTTCAAACCTGTGCCTTCTGCGCCTGCAATTTGATACGGGGCGAAAAACTCAATCCACACGGTATGCTTACCTGGTGGAGCCATTGATGGATCTAACATTGTTGGCACAACCACATACATTGAGGGGTCTGAATCTGGAATCTCTCCTAAGGTACATTTACTATGTGCTTGTTCAACATGAGCAATAGAATCTGCAATCAAAACAGACCCAATGAGATATTCATCCTTGTGTTCGTGATGTTCAAAGCGCGGCGGTTCGTTTAAAGCCAAGTCAATCTTGAGGATGGTTTCATTGTTATTGACGATGCGGCGTTCTAATCTTTCTCGCAAATTTGCATCGGCTGCATCCACATCGCTATCATCCATCAATTGCAAAAATACCCGTTTGGCATCAATGTTTGAGATCACCCCATCTTTTGCGCGATATTCCGTGCCGTTTGCCACCCGTACACCAACCGCACGACCATTGTCAATCAAAACTTTCTCAACATGCTGATCCGTTAGGATAACGCCGCCTTTACTCGTCACTAAGTTTACCAAGGCTTGTACTAATGCACCAGTACCGCCACGCGGTCTTGCCATCCCTGGATCATGACGCATCGCCATCATAATTGCACCAATGGCAATGGTTTTTTGCGAGGGAGGCGCACCGAGTTCTGCTGCAAGTCTTGCCAAAGGCGCTTTCAGAAATTCTGAATCAAACCACTCGTTAAGAATATCCTCAGCGCTGGTCAACATGTTGCGAATAAAGTCCAGCGTCTTGTTAGGAGAACCAATGACTGAAAATAAATCTTTCAGCTTTGCGATGTCGTAGTTGCCAAGAATATCTAAAACTGACTTTGGCGGCGCGTTAAACATGGGAATCATTGCACCAATTGCCCGTTGCCAGTATTGTGTATATTCTGCGTATTTTTTGGCATCGCGATCGCTGTAACGGGCAATTTCTGCACAAGTTTTTTCCAACGACTTATGAGCTAAGAAATACTTCCCGTCAGGGTGAGGACAGAAAACAACTGGATCGCACTCCAAATATTCTAAGCCGTACTTTTCGAGTTCTAATTCTTGTACGACTGGTCCTAAGTGAATAAACTCGTGGTCAATGGCACACAAGTTAAACTTAAACCCAGGAGCTTCTTTTGGCAAACATTCCTCTGTTGTAGCTGCACCACCAGGAACAGAACGCTTTTCTAGGAGTAAGACGCTATAGCCAGCTTTCAGCAAATAAGCAGCACAAACTAGCCCATTGTGTCCTGCTCCAATAATTACAACATCATACGTTTGCATAGTTTAAGTTTCGGGAAGTACATATACTCCCGATTTTAGAAAGTTCTTGACAGCTTTACATCATTCGGCAGTCAGAAAAATTAACCTTTAGGTAGGATTTTTTGATGATGTTACTTTTCGTAACAGATAATTGCTAATGCACTGGTTAGTGGTTAGCGAGATTTTTTACAACTAACAATTAAAAATTACCTTCAGTAGCAGGTATTTGTGTCACACGAGCATCTACCAAAAGTGTCATACTGCTCTTTTGCACTTCCATCTTTTTGACACGTAATACTACATCATCAAACTCAAAATATGGTAAGTTTACCAGTTCTTTAACCTTCTGCATTAAGGCAACAACGACTTCAAGTGAAATGCCTTCTCCTTGAGTACAGTTGAAGCTTTCTAGCATTATGGGTTTGTGTTCAGTGCGTGGACAAACCTGTGCAGTAAAACCTACTGTGCGAGCCTTGCCTTTTTCTGTTAACAAAACCTTTCCCGTAAATGCCATCTTGCCACCATCTATTAGGTGAATTTGTATCTCTTGTGGCTGTAAACCGACAATTTCACCATCTACATTCAACTCAAAGTTTGGCATCTTGCTACGAACAAACTCTGAGGTCAAGGCATGGTTAATATCTACTTCTGTAAGTACAACACGAGCACTGGTATTGACTGGCTGATTCAGTTCTATTTGACCAAAAAGAACACTTAATGGATTAATGGCAACGCTATCTGTTTGCAGTTTTATGTCCTGCACGCGGATACCTCGCATCACCAGTCCCCGACCTGCAACGGAAACCCCATCCGCTTGTCCCTGAAACATTTTGAGTAGGTCGGTTTGTACATCTACGTCTATTTTTTCTGCTCCATCTAGCTCTTCAGATAATCTGCTTTGGGCTACCTGTGAAACAATCTGCTCGTCTAGCCGATGCTCTTCTGGCATAAGTTAATTATCTCCTTCGCGTCCTTATTACTGCTTAATTTTGACGCTGAAAACTCAGGAGAGTATCTACATCAAGATATAAAAAAAGGAAGATATCAAAAATCCTGTGATTGGATAATAAACGAACCCACACGAGGCAACAAAGAACATAGACGAAGAAGAGGAAAATACTATCTGTGTTAATCTGTGTTCATCTGTGGTTCCTTAATCTTTATATCTTGAGCAATAGCTACAAATACACAAAATTATTCGCCTTCTTCATCTCTTTAGTAACAACCATCTGCACACCACCAGAGGGAACAATCGTAATGCCACGGCGTACTGGACGCACTGGACGCTTATCAACAAGATCTAGTTGAAAATGTAATAAAATACTTGCTACTACTAATTTCAGTTCATACATAGAAAATGCTGCACCGATACAACCACGATAACCTCCCCCAAAAGGCAAATATTCATAAGGTGAAAATTTTTGGTTGAGAAATCTTTCTGGTTTAAACTTTTCTGGTTCAGGGTAAGTTTCTGCACGTCGATGCGCTAAATGAATGCTGGGAACTAAAACTGTCCCGGATGTAAATTTCTGACCCGCAATTTCTACTGTATCTTTTACCATTCGCGGCGTACAAATTAGAGCAATGGGGTGAATTCGCAGTGTTTCCTGACAGACAGCGCCTAGATATGGTAATTGAGTAATAGTTTCAGGATTGGGTGTATCTCCCAAAGTATTCAATTCCTGCATTAGCTTATCTTTTACCTGAGGGTGGGAGTGAATTAAATAAAACACCCACGCCAAGACTGCTGCTGTTGTTTCATATCCCAAAAGCAACAGAGAAACTAATTGGTCGCGTAACTCTTTATCTGTCATCTGCTCTTGGTTTTCGTCACGCGCTGACATCAGCAAACTTAGGATATCTGTACGCGAAGCATCATTGGACAAACGCCGTTCGTCAATCTCCGCATAAATCAGTTTGTCAATTTCCTCTCGCCTTTTAAGGTAGTTTCCCCAAGGACTCCATGCACCTAAATCTTTTTGTAAAGGCGGAAAGAAAAACAAGGTAGAATACCCAGGTTTAGTGACATCTTCTAATAAAGAACTCAGCAGTTCTTTTACTTTTTGGTAACGCGCACCGGGAGTCATACCAAACACCACTTGCAAAATAATTTGCAAAGTGATATCTGGCATAACTTGCTGCATAGAAATAGTCGTACCTTCTGTCCAAGTTCGCGTGACTTCTTCAGTAATTTGGCAAATGGCTTGACCGTAATCCTTCATGCGATCGCCATGAAAAGGTGGCATCAATAACTGCCGTTGGCGATTGTGCGATCGCCCCTCTTGCAATACAATCGAATTTTCCCCAAACAAAGGCTCAAACACATGAGTTGCCTTTTTAAAATCTAACTCTTTCGCTGGCACCGCAAAACACTCAGCGATCGCTTCTGGACTGCTAAAAAAGACCACTGGCGGCGAATTTAACCCCAAAACCCGCACCGTAAACAAGTCACCGTACTTAGCAGCGCACTCCTCTAAAAACCTTGTCGGATTAACAATTAATCGCAGTGTTTGTATTAACGGCAGCATCATAAAAAATAAAAATTTCTTCTACTGAGCGTCCTTTGCATCTAGCCTACGGCAAAATCGGTACCCTAGGCGCTTCGTTAAATTTATTACTCAAAATTCTATAGGGTGAGCACTGCCCACCCTACATTGGATTCACCGCGTTGAAAACTATACCAAAATCTTATTTATTAAAAACTCAACTAGGGATAGATGCGAAAATTTGAGATTTTACGAAACGCTGATTTTTTACAACCAGTTGAATAGAGCGATCAGGACCTGTTACCAAACCACGGCGTTTTGGTCGCACATCGCCATTATCAATCAGCTCCAATTCCAACTGCGAAAGAATTTTCGCAAGTACCACTTTCATTTCAAATTGGGCAAACGCCATACCAATGCAGCGTCTTGCACCACCGCCAAAGGGTAAAAATTCATAAGGTGAAAATTGCCGTTCCAAAAAGCGTTCTGGCTTAAACTGCTTGGGTTCGGGGTATAAATCTTCACGCTGATGAGTGAGATAAATTGAGCCAAGCAAGACTGTACCTGGTTCAAGTTCAAAACCAGATAGCGATACAGGTGTTCTTACCACTCGTGGAAAGGTCAGCATCCCAACTGGGTAAATCCGCAAAGTTTCGCAACAAACAGCATTTAAATAAGGTAATTTAAAAATGGCGCTCGGGTCTGGGTTATCGCCCAAGGTATCGAGTTCCTCTAGCAGCTTTTGGCGCACTTCTGGCAGTTTGTGAATCCAGTACAATGCCCAAGCTAAAGCTGTTGCGGTGGTTTCGTGACCTGCGACCAACAGAGTCATCAACTCATCACGTAATTCCACATCCGTCATTGATTCTCCTGCTTCATCCGTAGCTGTCATCAGCAAGCTGAGAATGTCTGTGCGAGATGGATCTGGATGCTCTCGATGTTCCTGAATTTGGGCGTACAAAAGTTGATTAACTTGCTCGCGACGGCGCAGAAAGGTTCCCCAAGAAGTCAAAGGACCTAAATCTTGTTGTAGAGCCGGAAAATAAAGTATAACCACCTGCAAGGCAGATCGGTTTTCCAGCATCGCAACCAAAAGTTTCTCGAGTTCTTGGGCGCGTGAACCCTCATATAGCCCAAACACCGCTTGCATCATGACCCGCAGGGTGATAACTTGCACCGCAGACCGAACATCGAAGGGTTTGTCTACCTGCCATTGGCTGATGATTTGCTCTGTGATATCGCCAATGACTTGTCCATAGGTTCGCATTCTGTCACCGTGAAAGGGAGGCAATAACAACTGCCGTTGACGCCGATGTGCCTCACCAGTTAGGGTCATTACAGAATGCTTCCCCAGCATTGGTTCAAACGGAGTATTCCAATCATTGGGAGCCTCAAACTCCTTGGTGTCGCTACTCAAAATCTGCTGCAACGCTTGGGGGTTACTAACGAAAACCACAGGACTATTTAACTGCAATGTGAAGATATCCCCATAGCGTTTGGCACAGGTTTCCATAAACGACATGGGGCTCACAATCCACTGAAGCATCTGTACCAGCCCTGGAGTTTGCGGACCATTTGGTAGTTTCATAGGCTCTTGTGCTAATTCTTTTTTGCCACTGCTACTCAATTTAAACAATTAAATTTCTTTTAATTGTCCGATTTCAACAATCATCACAAATTTTGAAGCACAATTTTTGAGGTTAGACAAAGCCCTACTAACGTGTTCTGAACAGCTTAACCAGGGACAGATGTCAGGCTGCGAGACTGCACCGAACGCTGACCTTTCACAACCATTTGGATCGCTTGAGCAGGTGCTGTAACCAAACCACGACGTTTAGGACGCACATCACGGTTATCCACCAGTGCCAATTCTGACTGCAACAGAATTTTGGCGAGCACTACTTTCATTTCAAATTGGGCAAATGCCATACCAATGCAGCGTCTTGCACCACCACCAAAGGGTATAAACTCATAGGCTGAAAATTGCCTCTCTAAAAAGCGTTCTGGCTTAAACTTCTTGGGTTCGGGGTATAAATCCTCTCGCTGGTGCGTGAGATACATCGAGCCAACGACAACTGTACCTGGTTCGAGTTCATGACCGCACAGCGATAGCGGTGTCCCTACGACCCGTGGAAAAGTGAGCATTGTCACTGAGTAAATCCGCAGAACTTCGCAGCAAACAGCGTTAAGATAGGGTAATTTGAAAATGGTGCTAGGGTCTGGGTTATTCCCCAGGGTATCGAGTTCTTGCAGTAGCTTTTCTCGCACTGCTGGCTGTTTGTGAATCCAGTATAATGCCCAGGCTAGGGCAGTAGCCGTGGTTTCATGACCTGCAAACAACAGTGACATCAATTCATCACGCAACTCTTCATTCGTCATAGCCTCACCAGCTTCATCCCGCGCAGCCATCAGTAAGCTGAGGATATCTGTGCGAGAGAGGTCTGGTTGTTCTCGACGTTCCTGAATCTCTTGGTAAAGGAGTTTATCAACTTTTTCCCGCTGACGCACAAAGCTTCCCCAAGGACTCAACGGACCGAAATCCCGTTGTAGACCTCGAAAATAAAGCATAGCGACCATCAAGGGAGAACTCCAAGAATCCATTAACGCACACACAAGTTGCTCGAGTTCTTGAGCGCGGGGGCTGTCATATAACCCAAACACGACTTGCATGATTGTCCGCAGGGTAATGGCTTGTGTAGCAGAACGGACATTGAAGGGTTTGTCTATCTGCCACTGACTCATTTTTTGCTCTGTGATATTGCTAATTGCTTGACCATAGGTTCGCATCCTTTCACCGTGAAAGGGAGGCAATAACCACTGGCGTTGACGCCGATGTGCTTCACCGCTAACAGTGATAACAGAATGCTTCCCCATAAGTGGTTCAAAAACAGTGTTCCAATCACTAGGGGCTTCAAACTCTTTTGTGTCGCTAGTCAACATCTGCTGCAACGCTTGAGGGTTGCTAACGAAAACCACAGGAACATTCAAATTCAAGGTGAATATGTCCCCATAGCGTTTGGCACAGGCTTCCATAAATGACAGAGGAGTGAAAACCCACTGAGCCATTTGTATCAGCGCTGGCGTTTGTGGACCATTTGGTAGTTTCATAAGTTTTGTTTGCTGCTTCATACTCTTGTTGCCACTGAAGCTTACTGAAAAGAATTAAATGTATTTATATAGGACTGATGCACTGTACAAATGCACTCATATATGCTTTCAAGATAGTCCTCTTTGCACTACTACCGCATGACTTATTAAATAACGTTACTATTTGTACGATGCGTTAGTCCTACACTTGTGACCAACTTAACCAGGTATAGATGCCAGGGTTCGAGGCTTTACAGTTCGCTCACCTTTAACGACCAGTTGAATGGGGCGATCAGATGCTGTACCCAAACCACGGCGTTTTGGTCGCACCTCACCATTATCGACTAGCGCTAATTCCCAACGTGAGAGGATGGTAGCGAGTGCGACTTTCATTTCAAACTGAGCAAATGCTAAGCCAATACAGCGTCTTGCACCACCCCCAAAGGGTATGAATTCATAGGGGGAAAATTGCCTCTCTAAAAAGCGCTCTGGCTTAAACTGCTTTGGTTGTGGGTATAAATCCTCACGCTGATGAATGAGATAAATTGAGCCAAACAAGAAAGTGCCGGGTTCGAGTTCATGACCACACAGCGATACTGGTGTTTTCACCTCCCGTGGCATAGAAAGCATAGCCACTGGGTAAATCCGCAAAGTTTCACAGCACACAGCGTTTAGATAAGGTAATTTGAAAATGGTGCTAGGGTCTGGGTTATCACCCAAACTATCAAGTTCTTCCAGCAGCTTTTTGCGCACAGATGGCAATTTATGAACCCAGTACAAAGCCCAAGCTAGAGCTGTGGCTGTGGTTTCGTGACCTGCAGTTAACAGAGTTATTAACTGATCGCGTAATTCCTCATCCGTCATGGGCTGACCCTCCTCATCCCTAGCTGCCATTAGCAAACTGAGGATGTCTGTACGAGATGGGTCTGGATGCTCTCGACGTTCCCGAATTTCCGCATACAGGAGTTGGTCAACTTGCTCTCGAACGCGCACAAAGCTTTTCCAAGGAGTCAGAGGACCTAAATCTCTTTGCAGGACTGGGAAATAAAGCAGGACGACGAACAATAGAGAAGTTGAATGCTCCAACATATTACGCAAAAGTTGCTCTAGTTGTTGGGCGCGTGGACCTTCATACAGCCCAAATACAGCTTGCAGGATCACTCGTAGAGTAATAGCTTGTGTTACAGTTCGGGCACTGAATGGTTTGTCGATTTGCAGCTGAGTGATGATTTGCTCTGTGACATTACTAATCGCTTGACCGTAGGTTCGCATCCTTTCGCCGTGAAAGGGAGGCAACAAAAGCTGGCGTTGACGCTGGTGTGCTTCAGCGTCTAGGGTAAGAAGAGAATATTGCCCAACAAATGGTATCAGTATCTTGTTTATGCTACCTGGAGCTGCAAAGTCCTTGGTATCGCTAGTTAAAATTTGCTGTAGCGCTTGGGGATTGCTCACGAATATAAAAGGACTATATTGGGGGTCGAATCGCAGAGTGACAAAATCGCCATAACGCTTTGTACAGTTCTCCATGAATGACATGGGGCTAAAAATCCACTGGAACATTTGTACAAGGGCTGGAGTTTGCGGTCCATCGGGTAGTTTCATAATTTGCGACTTAAAAGATTTTTTCCACTGAAACTACCTTAAAACAACTTCCTAACATCGACTTTCAAATATTTAAGGTAATTATCTTTCCATGACCAAACAGTAATAAACTGTTACAACCTGAAAGTTGTAAAATTTTTATTAAATTGAACGAGCATGTATAGTGTCTCCTCAATAGTTAAAATAAGGTATTTAGCATGACAGCAATCACCCCAAAGGCAACTGCAGCATCTCCCGACTTTTGCGAAGGAATTCAATACTTTGGTGAAGCAATTCCAGGTTTTGAAACTTATGGTGGAACACCTGCCATAGAGTCGGGCGGGAGTGCCAATCCCACAGATCCAGCAGCCGTCTTCCAAACTTTACTTGCTGCCGACGCTTTGCGCTACCTGACATTGCAAATCACCGGCTCTAAAGCCTCTGGACACCCAGGTGGTTTTGCCTCTCAAGCGGAAGCTTACGCCGCGCTTGTCATGCTCGGTTACAAGAACATTATCACGGAAGTGGGACACCATGCCCCTGGATTTTATAGTGCCATGTTCTTGGATCGTTCGCTAGAGGACATGGGAATTTTTACAGTGCAACAATTGCGCGATCGCTTCCGGGAAAAGCACGGACTGTTGGGACACCTTTCTGGCTACATTCCCGGTATTCTTGCACCCGCAGGTCCTTTGGGACAAGGGCAACACTTTGCAATGGCAGCTGCAAAGCTGCACAAAGATAAGTTATTCCCCTTCACCGTTGGCGACGGTGGACTGGGTGAACCGTATATCATAAGTGCGATCGCACACTTCCACACCGCGTTTCCACAGACGACCAACTTCTTGCCAGTGTTGGTGTGGAACGGTTACAGCCAGGAACACCATAGCATGGTTTCCCTGAAAACGAATGAACAGATGAGCGCATACTGGCAAGGTAACGGTTTTGAAGAAGTCGTGTTAGTCGATGCCAAAGATTTTGACGACCAAAACCAGCCAGGCGATTATGTTGATAGTACCGCCTTTTCATTTGAGCAGCGGCTAGCTTTCACCAAAGCCGTACTAACTGGTGTGGATAAAGCTGCTAAATCTGCACTTGGCGGCAAGCTTACCGTGTTCATCATAAAACAACTCAAAGGTGCAGGAGTCCACGCAAGAGGTGCAAAATCGCACAACCTTTATCCTAAAGATACGCTCGATGCTCCCCATATTATAAATGCGTTGAAAGAACGCGCCTTACCTCCAGAAGCTTGGCAACTGGTACGGACAAATGCTGAACGCGCAGGCGGTGGTCCCGCAGCGAAGACAGTTGTGACAGAATTTGAATTACCATTGCCAGAATTAGGCGAATTGGCTTTAGAAGAATATGCAGTAGGAGGAGATCCAAAAGTTTCCACCACATCTATGGGAAGATTAGTGGGAATAGTTGGACAGAAAGATAAGAATTTCCTGGTGACTAACGCCGATGGTAATGAAGCATCAGGAATTGCTAATATCAACCAAGCACTCAAGATTATCCACCCCACCACAGACGACTTATACAACCAAGCACCAGGCGGACAAGTTTACGAACCATTGAGTGAAGATGCTTGTGCTGGATTAGCTGCTGGTTTGTCGTTGATGGGTGCGAGGACTTTGTGGTGTTCCTACGAATCTTTTGCCATCAACGGTTTACCAATTTGGCAAACAGTCACGCAAGCAATGGCAGAATTGCGGCGTCAAACTCCCTCGACTATTACTTTATTTACTGCTGGCGCATTAGAGCAAGGGCGTAACGGTTGGACTCACCAACGTCCAGAAATTGAAGCTTATTTTGCTTCCTTAATGCGGAATGGAAATGTCTTCCCATTATTCCCCCCCGATGCTAACAGTATTCAAGTCTGTTATGACTGGGCGCTGACAACAAAGAATAAGGGAATTGTGATTACTGCGAGTAAGTCGCCGTTGCCAATTAGAACAACATTTGAACAAACTCGTCAAGGGTTACGCGATGGCGCAGTCGTGTTGCAAGATGTCGAGTCTAATCAAGGGGGAAGTAAGAAAGTTGTATTTGCCGTAATTGGCGATATGACGTTAATGCCAGTATTTGAAGCTGCTGCTTTTCTAGAAACTGAAGGTATTGCCGTCAAGATTGTTTCTGTTATCAACCCCCGGCGTTTGTATCGTCCTCATGATACCGCTTGGGATACTTGTTCTGAACCCGATGGCGGTTTCTTGGATGATGATAAATTTGCCGAATTGTTTGCTGGTGATGCGTTGATTGGTGTAACTGGTGGCGCTGCGGCGATGCTGGAACCTATCATGCTGCGGAGTACGGCGAAGCGGGATACCTTTGCGTGGAAACGTGGGGAAACGACAGCGAGTGCTGGCGAGTTGATGGCGTTTAATGGTTTGACAGCACAGGCGTTGGCGAAGAGGGGGATGGAGTTAGTGCATTAAACTAGATTTGATGTTTTGATGTAATGTGATACCCCCGGCTGGGTGTTTTCCCGGCTGGGGGATAACATAATTAATTATGAACTGCAAAATCTTCTACTCTTGGCAGTCAGACTTGCCGAACGCTACAAATCGTGGATTTATCGAAAAGGCTCTTGAAGATGGTGGAAAATCTATCCGCAATGATGACTCCATAGAAGTAGAGCCAGTTGTAGACCGCGATACAAAGGATGTACCTGGAGCACCTGATATTGCTCATACAATCTTTGGCAAAATCGAACAGGCTCAGGTTTTCGTATGTGATATTTCAATTATTAACCAAAATACTCCGTCTCGACTTACTCCAAATCCCAATGTCTTAATTGAACTTGGATATGCAATTAAGGCTTTGGGTTGGGAAAACATTATCATGGTTATAAATTCAGCTTTTGGTAAGCCAGAAGAACTGCCATTCGACCTCCGTATGAGACGAGTAATCACCTACTGTATGCCTAAAGAGAGTGAGGATCGTGCCACAGAGCGTAAGCAACTTCAAGCAAAGTTAGAAGCTGGACTTCGTACTATCTTGGAAGGACTGGATATACAAACGCTTGCAGAAATTGTACAGCCACTATCAATCGGCGAACAGGCGAGAATCGCAGTTGAAAGTTCTCAGCCAAATCAAGCATCTTTAGTCCGTCGCTTCATGACATGGTTAAGAGATGAACTTGACGCACTAGCTCCTGATTTTTCAGCAGGAGGTGTAGCAGATGAGTTGCTTATTCATTCAATTGAGGAAACGAAAGAATTAGTTTTGGAGTTTGCTCGTCTTGCAGAAGTCATCGCAACGATGAACAACGCCGATGTATCTCTCGAACTATATAAATGTTTTGAACTAATTCTTGAACGTTACTATCTCCCGCGTGGTTTCTCAGGTAGCTCTCGAAAGTCTGATTTTGATTTTTATAAGTTCATAGGTCACGAACTCTTTGTGATATTTTTCTCGTTCCTCATTCGCGAGAGTCATTGGAGACTAATCGCGGATTTGTTGGAAGAGGATATCTACGTTGAGAACAATGAAATATATGAGAAACCTAGTCTAGTCCCATTCACTTATGTATCTCAGGATCTTGATTTATTGAACCGTCGTAATAACCGCTTAAAACTTGACAGAAAATCACTTCATGCGGACATACTGTATGAGCGTCATACAAATGGAGAGCTTGCAAAACTTGTCCCAATGCAGCAATTCATGGATGCTGACTGTTTCTTGTTTCTACGAGTGGAATGTCAAAAAGAAGAGGCTAGTAACTGGATGAATTGGTGGGGAGCATGGAGTACATTATACATGGATAAGGCACCCAGGTATTTGTTAGAGGCATATCGTGCTAAATACGCCCAGCGATTATTGCGTCCCCTTGGGGTAAATAATATTGACACTCTTCGAGTCCGGTTAAGTGATGCAGGAGAGCAGCTACAAAAGATGTATAAAAGCCCGTTTCACCTGTATCATAACCCTTTCGGGAATTTCGATCCACAGAGTATCGGCAGCCGATAGTTATTGACTCATCCGTAGTCACTAACAAAGTTTTCTACAGCACTTTTCTTGGGTTAGGAAATGCGATCGCCCTCATCATAGACAGAATTTAAGATGCCTCAAGGTAACGTCAAGGAGTAGGGCGATCGCCTCATATTTTTATGCAAAATAGAGGTAAGTAGGTCAGCGTGATTAAACAAACTTATGTTAAAAGATGTACATTTACGTGAAACGCTTGTAGTAAGCGCTTTAGCGCTAAAGCGCTTACTACGTACAAACAAAAAATGTATATTTGGGCTGACCTACTTAATCGCATTCTAAGGCAACACAAATGACTATAAAAGATAAAAATCAGCGTGTACAAATCCGTTTGGATTTGTCACCCGAACTATATGAAACTTTGAATAATGTAGCTCAACAGCTTGATGGAGACATGGCTGAGGTTCTGCTGAAAGGTATAGTTTTGATGCAGGTAGCAGTAGAAGCAAAGCAGAACGGGAAGCATTTATGGATTACTGACGAAAAGAAAACTCTAGAGACTGAAATTGTTGGCATTTAGCAGAATGACAGATTTAAAAGATTTATCCAATTTAATTGCTAAACAAGGTAAAAATCCGCTGATTTTATCATCACTAAATTTGCAGTCTCAAGAAGATGCAGCGCTTGAACGGAAGCTGCGAGAACTCAAGTCTAAACAGGAATTAAGAAAAGATTGGATTTTATTTATTGTGAGAGATATCGTAGTTTTTTCTGCCGCCGTTGTTTTCATCTTGGGTGTCAGTGGTTACTCTCTATTCACTTTGATTCACAGGTAGTACATTTGAAGATGAAAAAGCGATCGCTTGCAGGTAAACTTCCTCCAAGCCAGACACTCACTGCTTTTCAAATTTTTGGGCGAGTCTAATGACTCATGACGACACTCACAAGAAAGTATGCAATTTACAGCAGTTTTCACGTATTTGAACCACACTGTAAGGGCACAGCAATGCTGTGCCCCTACGGCAAATGTGGTCTATTTACCTGAAAATAGCTGTAACGTGAGTTCTCAGGACCTCTCCCAATACGGTTCGCTTAACGTTTTAATATTTTGAAGATCCCCCCAACCCACGCCAGGTGCTTCAAGTCGGGAAACCCGCCCAACGCACTGGCTCCCCTTAAAAAGGGGGGCTTTTAACCCTCTTTTACCCCCTTTTTAAGGAGGTCGCCGCAGGCGGGGGGATTTTAACCGAACCGTATTGGGACCTCTCCCACCCAACCTCCCTCTCCTTGTAGGAGAGGGAGGAGCTACGTAAAAATGGGATTTTTAAGCCTCTCCCAGTAAAAAAAGCTGCTCCTCTTCCCTCCCCTCTTAGGGGAGGGTTAGGGAGAGGTGGGGAGAGGTTTGGAGAGGGGTCAAATCAGGATACATGGAACTCACGTCAATTTAAATGTGTTTTCGCTTATCTATAATCCTGGCTTTGAATATCCCGCAAACGAGCAGCATTACGAATACCATATTCGGGACGTGTGAAACGGTTTAACTGAGTCTCAAAAAACTCCCGATTTGCTTGTAAATGCTCAGGATCTGGGTCATCTAAAGGATGTAAAAGTGCTGTTCGTAATGCTTGAATTACCGCAGAAGTCACACAGTACATTGATCGTTGGAAACTAATTCCCAACTGAATCAGCATATCTTCTTCTCCTCGGCAATGTTGCTTGTAGTATTCAATAAGATATGGTGGTAAAAAGTGCAACATATCTTGCATAAGCAGTGTTGGTGGAATGCCAGCGGTACCTACTGGAAAGACATCTGCATAAAGAATCCCGTAGTGGAAGTCTTTTTGGTCTGTAGGTATTTGCCGTGCTTGAGCGTTGTAAGATTTTGTACCACGGAAGGGAGCGGTGCGGTAAAAAACAGCTTCCACGTAAGGTAATGCAGCTTCGTGAAGCCAGACAAAGCCTTTAGATTTGGGAACGATTTCGTAGCATTCGCCACGGATATAAACATTATGATAAATGGGACGATTTGCAACTGCAAGAATTCCATTCACCAAGAAATTCATTGCGTCTGGGACACTGGCAATTTTCCCTTCGTCATACAAATCTGACATTTCAAAGAATACGGGAGCCATGATTTCCCAGAACAAGCCCAAATTAGCATAGTAAGACATCTGGCGGCACTGTTCTATAAACATATCTGGGAACAGTTTGTAGAGTGCCAACATGAATGGGTTGCCTTGGAAGTAAGCTTTGATTGCCCTGTCAGCGTTGGCTTTATATTCTTCGGTGTCCAGATAAGGGTCAAATTGTCCACCCATACCTCTGTGCCAAAGCATTGCCCGCATACAAGCTTCAGCAAATTCCATGTTGATGCGATCGTGGAATAAGTGATGCAATAACTTCGGCATTTTGAAGGTTTCACCCTTTTCCATAAATGCCAATAGTTCTGGATGGGCAGTTGCTTCACCGCGCCAAACTCTCAACTCAGCATCATCGCCTGCATAATGATTGTGCAGTTCTAAATACTCTTTAGGCAAGAAGTATTTGAAGAAGGGAAATGGATTTATAAATACGCGTTCGGCAATATATAATAAGTCGCGCCAGTAAAAGTCCATCGGCACTGCATAAGCTTTGTAAAGACCGATGATTTGCATTAAGTTTTCTGGCGTATCGGGCAACATTGCGCCGCCTGCTTCTAACCGATGAATGACTTCTGCAAATTCATGGGTTGAAGGAGGTAATTTAGTTGCAGATTTCTCTGGAGTTTGTACCATTTGGATTTCCTCAAATTTAGCTATAGCAATCCTATTTCGTTTGTGTTGGCGCAGCCTGCTTTGTAAGCGCATAAATTGGTCTTCTTCAGATCCCCGACTTCTTAAAGAAGTCGGGGATCTTATCTTTTCAGATTATGAGTTTTTGGTTGTTAGTGGTTAGTTCTGAAAAAGAAGGGTTTTTAAGTCAAGTTTTTTGATTGAGAGCTACTTGAGTAGTTACGGCTTTCTCAACAGGAGGAATAGCCGCAACCATTGCTGTAGATGTTGGTTCACTCCAACGCACTAACCAAGTGGGTTGTATTCCTAAGAACAAGATGAGAACTGCCAAGACAAGGGCTGGTATTTTCTCAGACCACAAAACTTTGGGATAATAAGCCAAGTTGTTGTCAAGTTTGCCAAAACAGGTACGGTTAAGGAGGATAACAAAGTAGACTGCGGTTAAGCCACTTGCAACTACACACAATAGTGTTGGTATGGGAAAGACCGAGAAACTACCTTGAAAGACTATAAACTCAGCAATGAATCCTACCATGCCTGGAATGCCAGCGCTTGCCATACCACCTAAAACTAGTAGGGCGCTGATCAGGGGTAGTCCGCGTATGGGACTCATTAAGCCATTGAGTTTATCCAACTCACGGGTTCCCACCTTTGCTTCCACAACTCCCACCAGATGGAAGAGGATGGCGAGGATGATGCCGTGACTCACCATTTGTGTAATGGCACCGATGAGTGCTAAGGAAGTGCTGGCAGCAGCAGCTAGCAATATATAGCCCATATGACCGATGGAACTGTATGCTACCATGCGCTTGATGTCTTTTTGGGCAATGGCTGTAAGCGCCCCGTATATCGCACTGACTGCCCCCCAAATTGCCAAAGTCGGCGCAATAATACTCCAAGCTTGGGGAAACAGCGCCATTCCAAACCGCAAAATGCCATAAGTTCCTAGCTTTGCTAGCACTCCGCCGAGAAGAATAGCAACGGGGGCTGAAGCTTCAACGTAAGCATCGGGTAACCAAGTATGCAAGGGAATTAGAGGAATTTTGATACCAAAACCTAGCACTATCCCTGCAAGTAGAATGATTTGTAGTGCTGTTGATAAGGTTTGGGTGGAGAGTGCATCGTAATTAAAGCTGGTTGAACCAGTAAGCCACACTGTACCTAAGAATGTTGCCAGAATTAATGCTCCTGAAACAGCAGTATAAATCAGGAATTTCATGGCAGCATAAGCCCGCTTTTGTCCACCCCAAATGGAAATCAGCAGATAGAAGGGTATCAATTCTAGTTCGTAGAACAAGAAGAAGAGCAACAAATTCTGTGCAGCGATCGCACCTGCTACCCCTCCACTGACGAATAATATGAGCGAATAGAAAAGCCGGGGACGTTCAGTCTGTTGACTGCTGCTGTAAATAGCAATCCAAGTCAGCAAACTGTTTAAAATGAGCATCAGTATGGAAAGCCCATCAGCCCCTAATTGATAGCTCAAACCCAGGGTATCATTCCAAGGTAAATATTCCTGTAACTGCATTCCTGAATTGGAAATATCAAATTTCAGGAATAGGAAAATATTCCAAAGAAGAGCTAATCCAGCAACAGTTAAGGCTGTCAAACGAATATTAATTGCAGGAATAGCACGAGGCAATAAACTAATAACAGCGGCACCTAAAATAGGCAGCCAAATTAAGGTACTGAGCATAGAGTGATTCAAGTTAAAAGAAAATTTGTTAGTAAGATGACTGACGCAGAGAATACAGAGAAAGGCAAAAGAGATAGGTTTTGCGTCAGTCTTAAGTCACTGGTTAACAACTACATTGTTAACTCACTATAGTGACTTTGCCATGGTCTAAATCGTAATAAGCACCGACAACTTTCAATTTGCCTGCATCAATTAACTCAGAGAGAACTAAAACATCAAATCTAAAAACTGAACTCCCCAATATTGCCAACTCACAAGCATTCCTAAAACTCCTACTCCCAACAGCACAGTGAATGCATAAAACTGCGTTTGTCCTGAGGTGCTGTATTTCAAACCTTCTCCACTCAATATGGAAATTAAGCCAACTAAGTTAACAATTCCATCGAATATGAGGCGGTCAATCATGTCGGCAAGTTTTGAAATCAGGTCAACACCCAAAACTATGCTCATCCGATACAGTTTTGGTGTGTAGAAGTCGTATGCTAGCAAGTCTTGTAAGGGTTTGATGGGAAAACGAATAGGTTTGGGAATGACATTGCCCAGATAAATCACACTACTGATACTGCAACCGAAAACACTCGACCAAATCAGTAGTAGTGCAACATCTTTGTTGAGAGTTGCCCAGCTTGGTAGCAGTGATAAGCTTTGCAACACCAAGGGTAAATGGAGAGTAAAAGCAAGCAAAATAATCATTGGTAGAGACATTTGCCAACTCACTTCAGGAGAGCGATCGCTCATTTGCTTGGGTTTACCACCAAAAATTAAACTGAATTCCCTAGTTAAGCTGAAAGCTGTCAAAGCGTTCACCGCTATCACCACTCCCACTAACCAAGGTTGGGTTTCCCACAGCCCTGAAGCTAATTTCAGCAATGCCCAAAAGCCGCCCAAAGGTGGAAAACCAATTAACGCCAAAATCCCTACTACATAAGCTATGCCTGATACTGGACGGCGTGACCAAAGTCCCCCTAGAAGCGTAATATCTTGAGTAATGCTGTTCCAGATAATGGCACCTGTACTCATGACTAAGAGTGCTGCGGCTAAAGCATGAGTCAGTACTAACAAGAGTGCTGCTTCGTTTTGTTGCGTTCCTACGGCGATAAACACCAAACCCATGTAGGTACTCACGGAATAGGATAAGCAACGTTTGATGTCAATTTGGGCGATCGCAATCAAAGAACCACCCACTGCTGTCACTGCACCAATAGCCACCATTACAGAACTGGCGATGGGCGACAAGCTAAAAACAGGTTGCAGTTTAATCAGCACCCAAGCACCACTGGCAACGACTACTGAATTCCGTAAAATCGTACTAGGAACAGGTCCTTCCATTGCCTCATCCAACCACAAGTGCAAGGGAAACTGCGCACACTTACCCATCGGACCTGCAATTAATGCCAAACACACTAACGTTATCAAAGTTGGGTTTACATTGGCACTAGCCGCCCACTCCGCGAGTTCCGTATAGTTCCAAGTCCCTACTAGGGGGAATAAACCCAATACCCCCATCAGCAGAAATAAATCTCCCACCCGCTTGGTTAAGAAAGCATCTCTAGCACCCGTCACAACCAAAGGCTGGCTAAACCAAAGTCCTACTAATAAGTAAGTTCCTAAAGTTAGGACTTCCAAAATGATGTAACTGAAAAACAAAGAGTTGCATAATGCAAGGGCGCATAGCCCAGCTTCAAACAAACCCAACAGCGAATAGAAGCGTGCCCACCCCCAGTCCATCTCCATATAGCCGACAGCAAAAATTTGTGCCAGCAAATTCAAGCCAGCAATCACAACCATTGCGCCGACACTTAATGAGGAGATTTCTAAATCAATAGAGAGGTTTAAACCAGCCGTACTCACCCAAGGTATAGATATCTCATACGGCGGTTGATTCCAGGTTGCTGGTAATACAACAGCAGCATGAACAAACGCAAAAAACGTCATAACCAGGTTGATGTAACCCGCTGGTCTTGGTCCTGTGCGTCGAATGATTCCTGGAGACCAAGGCAGAGCTAAAACCCCACCAATCAAGGCATAGCAAGGTACTAACCAAACGCTTTCAAGTAGAAAATGAGCCATGAACTCTCCTCTAAATTTGCAGCATAACGAAACGCGGTTGTCAAGTAACAACCGTTATTTCCAGTCAATACAGATATCGGAATCAGGAAATTTAATTTTTATTTAATGTTCTTTACATATAGTATAGATTACCTGTTGCTGTGCAAAAAGGGAATAAGCTAACTAAATAATTAATAGATATTTACTCTAAGAAATTCTTATACACTTATACATTTCGATAGTTACTATTGTTTGGCACCTATAGTTGTTTGATTCAATAGTTACTATTGTTTTTTATCTATAGTAGTTCGATATAAAAAAGCAGAGACACAACGAATGGCGTCTCTTTTATGCTTTTCGCTTGAATTAGTAGATTTTTTCTACGACTGCTTGCCCATATTCTGGTAAACTGTACGCAACTACTGATGACTGGTGCGACAACTGACTCGTAGGGGCGGGTTTCATTTCGCCCCGAAAGTCCAGCAGTTGCACAAGGAGAAGGTAGGCAATTGCCAAAAGTATGGAAATCGCACCTGTAATAATTGCAACTATTTTTCCACGATTCATCAGTCTTACCTGCAATGTGAACTATTGTATTATGGCTATAGTAAGATTGCGATCGCACATCCTAGAGTGTTATATATATTTTTTTTCCGGGCTAACAAGGTTATCTATTATTGAATTGAAGAACTTTTGGATCAACAGTATACGACAAGCAATTCTTTCAGTAAGACGAAAGCCACAAATTCTTTGGACAAGACGATAAAATGGTCTATGAGAATTTCGCTTAAAATCTGGAAACAGAATTAAAGCTTCTTCTAAGAATCGTATGTATTGTGAGTAGTTGTCAATCAACAAAGAATCTCTAGCCAGTTCAAAGTAAGATTTAGCTAACGCATACCGATACCTCATCGTCAATTGGTTCATCTGTATCAGTTTTTTTTCTGCCTTTTCTAAGACTGCACAGTGGCTTTCTATCCAGCGAGGGGCAGAGCTACTAGAGACTGTGACATTGCCATATCGTCTATAGATAGAATAACAGCCAGGTTGATAGACAACTTTGGCACCATTGAGGGCTACTGATAAAAAGAAATCTCTATCCTGTGCAGCCCGCAACTTTTCATCCCAACCACCACTCTTTTCTACAACAGTTCTCTTATATAGTAAAGAAGCAACAGCAGTCCACCAATTGGCAAGCAGAGACTCAAGTATATCTATTTGTGTTCCAGCAATCTCTACTTTATCTAGAAAACTTGTGCCATCAGGCAAATGATGTTTGTGTCTCCAATCACCATAAACTACATCCGCTCCAGTTGTTTCTAGAAAATGCACTTGCCTTTCGATTTTTTCTGGTAATATATAGTCATCAGCATCCAAAAACTGGATATACTTCCCCCTAGATAGAGTAAAAGCTCTGTTTCTGGCGGAATTTCCCCCTTTATGAGGCAAACTTTCGCAAATTATTTTTTTTTCAAATGTTTTGATAATTTTCCAAGAATTGTCAGTTGAACCATCATCAATGACGACAATTTCAATATTAGAATAGGTTTGTTGTAAGCAGCTATCAATTGCCTCTGCTATCCATCTCTCTGCATTAAAGCAAGGTATAATGACTGAAACAAGAGGTGGCATATCTTTATTCCTGACTTCTAAACGACGTGGGGAATAAGCTAAGTTGGAAATGAATGCTTTATATCTGCACCAGTTTCTTACCTTAGGCTTACTTATTCATGACTTTCCATTTTCGAGGCTGATAAAATAACGATTGGCTTGTCACCTTACTTGCCTTGACTGCAAATCTAAAAGATTCAACAATATCAAAAGAGCAGATGCCCTCTTTTATGTATATTTTGGCGCTGTAGAAACCCGGTAGTAAGCAACAGTAAGGCATTTGCATTTGTATCTCAACTTCCCCAGGAAGTATTTCGAGTAGTTCATTATCACTTCCGGAAGTTATGTATAAAATCCGCTCATTTTGCCCAGATAAAGCCGTAATTAAGACACCTATATTTGCATTATTAATTGTTTTATGTGCTTTGCATTCTATGCACAAATAAGCTGGTTCACCACAAAGAGGAGTTGCAAGTAATTCTCCTTTCTCATCTTTAAAGGAAAGGGAAACAATATCAACACCCAAACTTTCATTCTTTGGTTTTTCTGGTAAATACATGACTCCCAGAGGTGCGTCTGTTCCTCCGAGACTCAAGTCTTCTTCATATTTGCGAATCACTGCTTCTGTCTCTCCAGAAGTGATCAACTTCCCTTTTTGTAAATAAACAGAAGATTCGCAGACATTTAAGACGACATGAGGATTGTGAGAAACTAAGATAAAAGCTGTGCCATTTTCGCGCAGCTTTGCTAGTCTTTGGTAACACTTCATTCTAAAAGAAATATCACCCACAGCTAGTACTTCATCAATGAGTAAAATATCTGGTTCTATGTAAACAGCACAGGCAAAACCTAATCGTGCAGCCATACCAGAACTATAAGTTTGTACGGGAGCATCAATCGCATCTGCAATGCCGGCAAACTCTATCACATCTTGAAATCTCTCTTCGATTTCTTTGGTTGAGAGACCTAGCACTGACATATTTGCATAAATATTTTCTCTTCCTGTTAAGATAGGATTAAACCCTGCACCGAGAGCAATTAACGGAGCTACCCTACCCTTAACTTTTAGAGAACCAGTATCCGGCTTAATCAAACCACTAATGATGCGCAGCAGTGTACTTTTTCCAGCACCATTTGAACCAACTAAGCCTAGCGCTTCTCCTCGTCGTAGTTGAAAACTAACATCTTTAAGCGCCCAAAATTCTTTTGTTCTGAGAGTATCACTTTTTCTTCTTCCTCCTACCAATTCGGTGGCGATATCCTGAATTCCATAAAATAAAGAGCGTTTTAAATCTCTACAAAACTTTTTAGAAACGTTGTCCACTGAAATAACAACTTCAGTATCTTCAGGAGTAACAGCAACTTCTTTTTCTATCAAATTAGTCATGATTAAGAACTCACTCTCTCAACAACGAAAGGCATAGCAAGACGAAATACAATCCAAGTTAGTAGTAAACCAACAAAGGAAAGCCCACTTACCACCCAAAATCCTAAAGGGTTTGATACAACTCCTGTTGTTGCTAACTCTCGCGTTGTTACTAGTAAAGGAGTGACGGGATTAAGCTTGACTAAAAACCCAAAGGTTCCTTGGCTGGGAACTGGATAAACGACTGGAGTCAAGAATACCCAAAACCCAGTCACTAAAGTTATGCCTCTAGAGACATCTTGATATAAAATTCCTAAAGGAGCTAATAAAACACCGAAAAATGTTCCTAAAATAACTAAGTGAATTAAGGCAACTGGCACTAAAATCACTGTCCAAGTGACAGGGATATGAAACCAGATAAACAATGCCGCTATTAAAATCAGCTTGATGGCAAAGTTAAAAAAGACTTCTCCTACCTTTGCCAAAATGAGTGCTTCTCGGGGAAAGTTGACTCTAGCTAGCATCGGTTTTGCCACTGTCACAGCTTGTACAGGACCATTTAACGCTTCTACAAATGTCTGCCACAGCGCTGTACTGAATATGACATAAGCTGGATAAGGGATATCTGTTGTGCCAATATTAATAACATTGGCATCATTAGCAAGAGTAAATCCAGTAGCCATGACAATTGGTGGTAAAAAAGCCCAAGCGACTCCTAAGAATGATTGACGATACTGGGCGCTGATATCCCGTACCATTAATCGCCAAGCAAGTTCGCGAGAAGCCAGCAAGTCTCGCCACATTTGTTGGAACAATTCACGAGGACGCCTCAGCTGACTTTCTGGTGTATAAACAACTTCAGCAGGCGGTTGAGATTTGAGGACTTTCTTCAAAATTTCTTACCTGGAAAATACTGCATATTTTGCCGGCGGGCTAGAAGCCCACCCCACAAGAAAAAGGTTGTAGTGCATTCAATTTCCGAACCGCTATAGTCACCTCACGGGTAGAATACCAATTCACTAATCCTGAAGAACCTCTCCCCCAACCCCTCCCCTGGTAGGGGAGGGGAGTAATGCTCCCCCTTCCCTTGTAGGGAAGGGGGCTGGGGGGTTAGGTTTTTGATTACTGAATCGATGCTCTAGACACAAAGGCGCACTAGAAATCTTTGTATCTATGCGTGAGATTGGAAGAACAATGATCATGCATAGATGCAACGCCATAAATCTCAACTCTCGGAAGTTGCTGTGATTGCATTCACCAATTGTGGCGATCGCTGATTTTGTAAATTGTGCAAATGTCTCTTGGCGTACCGGGTTGTTAGATAGCGGTTTAGCGCCTTGTCCATGTGACGCAGTATTTTTCCTGCTATGCGATCGCCAATTTTACCAAAGGGAACTTTACGAGTGAGGGGACTGACAATTGTCATGTCTCGCCGCCATCCTAAACGCTTGTACTTGTTTTGAAAGTACTCGTCTTCGGTGAGGTTCCACTTGTCGCGCAAGCGTTTCAGGCTAGCCAGTTCCCAGGCATCGCTCCAACGCAGCATATAATAGTGTATATCTATCCACTCAAGTGGTGGTCCTGGCACGTAAGTCACCAGAGATTGAGGTTCAAGATAAATTGAACTGCCAGCTTCAGTTACCAGCATACACAAATCGACGTGTTCTTTCGTGTTCAGCAGTGCTTCATCCAAAAAACCAATTTTCTCAAATATCTTTGTGCGTACCATCATGCAGTGGAATTCTGCTAGCCCGGTTTGCTGGCGTTGTAACTGGGGACGCACGTCCGCTACCTGGCGACCTTGTTTATAAATTTTCTCAATTATTCGCCGTCTTGTTGTCTCACCTTTGGTTTCCACTCTCACCCCAGATTCTCCACCTGCACAATGCACTTCTGTATGTAGTGGAAGGTACTGACAGATAAGGGGACTGACTACAGCGGCTCCGGTTTCCTCGGCACACTCCACCATTGCTTCTAGCCAGCCTGGAGTAACGACGACATCGTTATCGATGAAAACAACATATTTGCTTGTAACTTGTTGTAAACCCAAGTTTCTGGCTCTATTTGGGGAGAGGTAATGCTCAGTGCGAATCAGTTGAAAATTTTTCTCAGTAGCTTGAGCTACCAGATAATCCCTGATATGAGAGGGTGAACCACCATCTACGTAAATTAAATTAAAAGGATACTTTGTATACTCGTAGATGCTTTCAAGAGATTCACGAGTGTAACTGAAACGCTCCCGTGGAACCACAACAATCGTAACTTGGGCTTCTGCAATTCCTGGTAAATTCATCTCCAAATCCTCTGCTCATCTGAAACGATTTTGTATACTTGAAAATTGCAGCAAATGAAAGCACCCATTTCTTTTATAGTAGCACTATCCACTACGAGAAACTTATGGATTCTGAAGGTACTGATACTTTTGGTAATTGGTTGCATAACTCATCGTGACTCATCACGACTTGCTGATAAATTTCTACTAACTCATCGTTAAGTCTGTTTATATCGTAATGTTCTTCTACATAAACACGACCTGCTCTGCCCATTTGTTCCCAGACTTCTGGATGTTCAATAAAATAATGTAACTTTTGGGCGATCGCATCTACATCACGTTCTGGAACAAGAAAACCAGAAATACCATCTTCTACCAATTCAGGAATACCACCGTGTAGAGTTCCTATAACTGCTAAACCCATAGCCATAGCTTCTTTTAACGTGTTGACAGGAGCGTCTTGATTTCCGTCTTCAGCGGTTACACTTGGGGCGATAAATAGATGAGTTTTATCCAGAATTTCAATAATTTCTTTCTGGTTTTTCCAGCCAAGCAGCTTGACTTTATCAGCAACATTTAGTTCCGAAATCACCTGCTGCAAGTGTTCTTTCAAATGTCCATCACCTATGATATTGTATTCAATATTCTGGTAAAGCTTTACCACTTCGGCAACGGCACGAATCCCATATTCTATGCCTTTCTTTTCAACAAGACGCCCTGTTGTTACAATCCGAATGCCATCAGGATGTGGATAACGTGGCTTATAGGTAAACCGACTGCAATCTATTCCAGAACCGTGGACGACAATTTTTTTATCGTCACAACCTAACTTAATAGCTCGCTGTCTAAAAAACTCACAATTGGCTAGAAAGAAATCTCCTTTGACAAATAATTCATCATATACATTTTCTCCGCAAGCTTTCACATACCAACTGATATCATAACCTCGAAACGAAGTTATCAATTTTCCTTTGATGGCACCAACATCTCGTAAAATCATGCCATCGATGCCATACATCCCAAATTGACAGTGAATAATATCGTATGGTTGAGACTTTAATAAAGGCATGATTGAGTAAAGCAACCTCATGGAAGCGGCTCGTTTCCCATACTTGAAAATGTTAAGAGATTGCAGCAAAACCAAAGGTGCTTTATGAAAATTGGTAGATATAAATGCTAACCCTTTAAGAAAGCGCAAGAAGTAATTTTTGGGAATTTGGGGTATGTAGTAGGTACGGTCAAGAAGTTGATATTTCTCCACATCAGGATGAACCTTAGAAGTATCATCAGGCTTATAGCCATAAATGTGAACTTCATGTCCACGCACAAGCAAACCTGTAATCTGATTCAGAATGAATGTCTCAGATAATACAGGAAACGGTCCTACTATAAAGGCGATTCTCATAAAAATCTCACAGCATACTAGCTGTTTCAGTGCTTTTTTTGATTTTCAGTAATTTTCTACTTTTAAGCTAAAACTTATACAAAGATAATAATTTTTTTTCAGATCCGCAAGAATACAGAGGTTATTTACAATATCTTTAAATTAAGACGAATTATGTTAAAATTTTGTAAAGAAAGAATGGAAGTCTCGATAGAAGCAAGTTTTGAATATCTTGAAAAACAAGCTAAATTCTGTTTGATATCGTTCATGACTCCCCCTATTCGAGAAAATACTTATTGACATTATGTCTATCTACTTTTATATACAAATTATTAAAACTTAGTAGTGATTTTAAGAGGGAACTTCCATCAGTACCATTGAAAATTAAAAATAGTTACTTTCGTAGAATTTACCGTCATGTCCCTAACTGAAAATGTTCTTTCGCAATTACCAGGCAATGTTTTGGGAGGGTTGCGTCAAGGCGATCGCCTGTTAGCATCACTCAAAGAAGGTACCGCATCAGTGCCAATGGTAGTGAAAGAAACTCAGCAACCTTTAGGTAGCGTAGATTGGGACGTTGTGATTTGCGGCGGGACATTAGGGATTTTACTTGGTTGCGCCTTGGCTGTGAAGGGAGTGCGAGTCGCGTTAATGGAACGGGGTATTTTGCGTGGGAGAGAACAAGAATGGAATATTTCCCGCAAAGAATTACAAGTTTTTTTGGAATTAAATTTACTGACTGATGCAGAATTAGAGCAGGCGATCGCCACAAAATACAACCCTGCGAGAGTGAGCTTTTTTGGTGGTGCAGAAGTTTGGGTAAGCGATGTTCTCAATATTGGTGTCGATCCAGTTTATTTGCTGGAAACTTTAAAGCAGCGATTTATTGCATCTGGCGGAAAGTTGTTTGAAAACACTCCATTTACAGAAGCAGTTGTTCATCCTGATGGAGTGATGGTAAACAACCAATTCAAAACCAGATTGTTAATTGATGCAATGGGACATCTTTCTCCCATAACACGACAAGCACGTCAGGGAGAAAAACCAGATGCGCTTTGTTTAGTTGTGGGAAGTTGCGCTCAAGGTTTTTCGGAAAACCATACAGGCGACTTGTTGTTATCATTCACACCCGTGCAAAACCAATGCCAGTACTTTTGGGAAGCTTTTCCAGCAAGGGATGGCAGAACCACTTATATGTTTACTTACATGGATACCCATCCACAACGCTTAAGTTTAGAAGCTCTTTTCGAGGATTATCTGCGCTTGATGAGCGAATATCAAGGCGTGGAGTTAAACCAACTGACATTTAAACGAGCGCTGTTTGGGTTTTTTCCCTCCTATCGTCATCCGCTGAAGACACCTTGGAGTCGCATTTTACCTGTAGGAGATAGCAGTGGGAGCCAATCTCCCTTGAGTTTTGGTGGTTTTGGCGCGATGGTGCGTCACTTGCAGCGTTTAACATTTGGTATTTACGAGGCGCTGCAAACAGATCAGTTATCTGCAAATGCACTCTTCCTACTGCAACCATACCAACCGAGTTTAGCTGTGACTTGGCTATTCCAAAGAGCAATGAGTGTTGATTTAAATCAAGAAATTGATCCAAATCAAATTAACCAACTGCTGTCTGCGGTGTTTCAACAAATGCAACAACTCGGCGAACCCGTACTCAAACCATTTTTGCAAGATGTGGTGCAGTTTCCAGCACTAACGCAAACGCTGATAAAAACTGGCTTAACACATCCAGGATTAGTTGCCAAAGTGATTCCACAAGTCGGTTTAGGAACTTTACTCGATTGGATGGTGCATTACGGAAATTTAGGGATTTACTCTATTTTATTTTGGCTGAGTCAAATACTAGAACCGTGGATGAAAAATTTGCCTAATGTACCTAAATACTATTGGAATCGCTTAGTTGATGGTTGGAAGTATGGTTCTGGTGGTGATTATTCTGATTGATGATTTTACATTCATACGCGATGGGGGTATTTCTAAGTACAGCATTTTATTAATCCGTAATCTTTTTAAACGCAGAGGAACACTGAGGTAAACGCAGCGAAAAGTTCTGCAGGAGGGTTTCCCTCCGTAGGAAACTTTTCAAGACAAAGGGACGCTGAGCCTTCGTTTAAGTTTTCGGTATGAAAGAGATGCAATTATGTACTAAGTTCATAGTGAGCGCTTAAGCGCTGTTTATGAGTCTAGGACTAAAGTCCTTACTACGAACTTATAAAACGATGATAATTAATGCAAAAAATTGAATCAAGCCAACAATTCATCAACTGCTACACTAAAACCTTTAAGGACAGTTTGAGTGCTGACAACCTCTCCAGAAATAAACACAAGTCGCTGATTTTTTGTAATCACAATAATCCAACGATTTTCAGGAAACACGAGCCAAACTTCCTCGCCTCCAGACTGCAAATATTCTTGAGATTTCGCAATAAGCTCTTCAGCCAAATCTGTTGGGGAAACAATCTCATACCAATTTAATGTGAAGCTGCACTAAATAAATATAGCCGTCGCCAAAGGTGTTAGGACAAGTCGGCTGTAGACGGCTGCAACAGCATGATTTGTGGATTGAAAAGTTGTCCTAAGCTTCGTGTCGGTTGCTATAACCTCCATTCTTGGCGCTCTTGGCGTCTTGGCGGTAGCCTGCGGCACGCCGCTGCGCGTCTACGTTTTTTAATATTCTATGCATCTTCATAAAGAATTGGTATTAACAGCATTTACTAACATTATTACTATAAAGACTCCATTGCTTTTTGTACTTTCTCAACTTGTCTGGGTGCTTGCATTTCGTTGAAGAGAGCGATCGCCTTCTCAAGTTGGCTTCCAAGTGCCTGAAATATTTCTTGATTGTCATATTCGGCTTTGCGATCGCCTACATAATGTCAATGAGTTTTGGTATCTTGCACATCGCCGCCATGCTACTACCTTTAGTAGGAAGTTGGTTTTTGCGAGTCGGAATTCTCCTATTGTGTTTGCTAGCAGTAGCTGTCATTTCAGAGTCATTACGTTAAACACTTAGGAGTTGGGAGTGAGGATAATACGGTACGGGAACGCCATGTTCATCGCTCAAAGATCCCCTCTCGCCCCCCTTTTTAAGGGGAGCCAGTGCGTTGGGCGGGTTTCCCGACTTGAAGCACCTGGCGTGGGTTGGGGGGATCAAGTCTTATCCAAACCGTATTGGGAGTGAGAAGAATTCTCGCCATCCCCCTGATCCCCCTGTTTGCTTGTCATCCAAAAACTTGAGTTGCCGATATAAACAAGAAATTTGCGGTAAATTCACACCTGCGGCTTGTGCCATTTGTAACGGGTTGCCGAAAATTGCTTCTACCTCTAAAGGGCGGTGTTCGTCATAGTCTATTTTCATGCTAGTGCGGTAAGGCTTCATCTTCACGGTGTAATCGAGCATTGTTTGAATGAAGCTATCAGGGATAATGCGCCCTGAATTCTTCGCCCCTGTCAGCACTTCATACATCACCTGTTCCACTAACTTGCGAGTGTGAACATTTGCCATTAATTCCGCTGTCGTAGCGTTGAGAATCACAGAAAGCCCATTGTAGGGAATGTTCCATACCAGTTTTTTCCAACGCCCCAGCAGCAAGTCTTCAGTTAATTCAATAAGGATACCAGCACTTTCAAAATCCTCGCCAATTTGCCGCATCCGTTCTGTGATACCAGCTGCATAATAGTCAGCTGCATATTCGCCTAAGGTAATTTGTCCATAGTCCAAGTGGCGGATATGTCCTGGTCCTACTTTATTTGAACACAGAAAGCACAACCCACCAATCACCTTATCATTACCAACAATTTGGGCGACTTCCGCCTCCACTCCCAGTCCATTCTGCAACACCAGTACAACCCCATCATCCTTAACAATGGGCGGTAACAACTTTGGCAGCAGATGGTTTTGCGTTGTCTTCAGCGCCACGACTACCACATCACATTGAGGCATCTTTTTTACATCGCAGTAGGCATTGACTTGCCTTAAGGTGAAGTCGCCGTCAACAGACTCAACGATGAAACCGTGCTTGCTGACGTGTTCGTAGTCGCTACGTAGCAAAAAGTGGACATTTAACCCAGCTTTTTGCAGTTTAGCACCGTAAAAGCCGCCTAATGCACCTGTTCCTAAGATGGCGTATGTGCGAAGGGACATGAAGAAAATCTATTATATCTATTATATTTTCTGCAATTATCCTACATTGAAGCTGATAAGATTTTGATTCACATTATTGATAAAGTTATTTTAATTCCTTACTTTACATTTTTTTAAACTTTTGCAAGTAAGATTCAAATTAAAATATTTCATGACTATTTCTCAGAAAAGCTTATCCTTTCTGGATTTAGCCCCGCTGACTCTGCTAATAACGATAAAAATACTTTACTTATCTAAACTTATGTTAATTTAGTCGTTATTATATTAAATGTATACACTAAGGTATGTTTCACTATTTTATAAATATGTTAAATGTTTCACCAAATGTTGACTTTATCCCCAAGAATTGATGCTTGACCTTAACAGCTTAGCTGAGTTCTCCCGCGCCAACTGTGTAAGTATTTGTGCATTTCTAGTGCCAGCCAACTTGCTTGCCACAATCTTGGCTATGACTTTTGCCGCACTCCGTCGCCCGTCACATTATGTATGGCAAGCATCCGCACTAGGTAGCATATTTGCGTTCATAATGATATTGCACGTCTATACTTGGTTTTTGGCTGGCGTAGTGATGGCTCCTACCTACATCTTGCTGTGGTTAGCACTCACCTGTTTGCTGGCAAATGTAGGGGCAATTCTGTTTCAAAGACGCTTCACTCAAACCCCTCAGCATAGTAATGGATAGGCAATTATAGTCCGCTCACTCGAATGGATGCTTGGGCAAACCATACTGTTTGAAATTTGAATTTTGAATTTGAGCGTAAGCGCAAAGCGCAGGCTCCTTCATGTGCGTAGCGTGTCCGTGCCTCATTCGGGAGGAGCTTACCCTAACGGCGAAGGCGAGTGCGTGCGCTCTGGGCTCAGCCGTGCCGCACCGCGAGGGACTCAGCGAGGGTTAGAGTTGACACTCCTCAGCCGTCATGCTGAATGCTCTATTGTCGCATAACGGGGGCGTTTTTGTTCCCGAATTTAAAAGCCGCTCCTTTAGGACGGGGCTTTAAACCCAATTTTTCGGTAAAAAATCAGTCTATATGATGGTGAACTTATGAAGAATCATCGCCATAATACTTTTGCACTGGATAAGCGTGAGAAATGAATTGTGGCTAACAACAATCGCTCTCAATGGGACTTAGGCAGATTCATCCAAACCCTCACCTATTTTGAGGTCATCCCTTTTCTCAAGTGGATACAGGATTTTATCCAAGGTCGTTCTCATAGTAGCAGCGATATACCTGATGGAGCGAAACAAATGGGTGTAATATTAGTAGCAGGAGGAACGGGTGGAGTCGGTCAGCGAGTGGTACGACGACTGCTGGAACAGAACTATAAAGTACGTGCGCTTGTGCGAGACATCGATAAAGCACGGTCAATTCTTGGTAATGACGTTGAATTAGTTGTCGCAGATATTACGAAACCCGAAACTCTGACTTCATTAGTCATGGCTCATATCCAAGCTGTGATCTGCGCCACAGCGGTGCGCGTGCAACCAGTAGAAGGAGATACCCCAGAACGCGCCAAATACTATCAAGGCATCAAATTTTACCAACCAGAAATTGTTGGCGACACCCCTGAAAATGTAGAATATCAGGGGGTGAAAAACTTAGTAGAAGCTGCTGCTAAATATCTGCCGAAAGCAGGTAAACAACTATTATTTGATTTCACAAAACCATCAACAGAATTGCAGAATACTTGGGGTGCGGTGGATGATGTCGTGATGGGTGGTGTCAGTCAAAGTAATATTCAATTGGTGGAAGAGACAGCTTTGTTTGCTGGTAATGTCTCAACCGCCAACTCTGGAGGATTTGCTTCTGTAAGAACGAGAAATTTCACTCCTGGTTTCAATTTGTCCGGTTATGAAGGTGTGGAACTGCGCTTAAGAGGTGACGGGAAGCGTTATAAATTCCTTATGCGTACAGAGACACAATGGGATGGTGTTGCCTATAGTTATTCTTTTGATACGGAGGCGAATACCTGGATAGTTGTCCGCATTCCCTTTGCTGAGATGGTTCCGGTATTTCGTGCCAAAACATTAAAAGATGGCTCGTCAATTGATGCTAGCAAAATTTGCTCATTTCAACTGATGCTGAGCAAATTTGAATATGACGGCGAATTAAATCCCAAATTTTCTCCTGGTGGTTTCGCTTTGCAGGTGGAATCAATTCAAGCTTATGGTGGGGCAAATTTACCACAGTTTGTCTTAGTGAGTTCAGCAGGTGTAACTCGTCCCGGACGCCCCGGAATTAATTTGGATGAAGAACCGCCAGCAGTCAAATTAAATGACCAGTTGGGAGGAATTTTAACGTGGAAGTTGAAGGGAGAAGATAGTTTAAGAGAAAGTGGAATTCCTTACACGATTATCAGACCATGTGCGCTGACTGAGGAAGCAGGGGGCAAGGAATTTATTTGTGAGCAAGGCGACAATATCAGGGGAAAAATCAGCCGCGAGGATGTCGCCAAGTTATGTGTAGAAGCGCTACAACAAAAGACAGCGTGTAACGTCACGTTTGAGGTGAAAGAGGGAGAAAATACTGCTAGTTCTATTGACTGGCAAAGGCTGTTTTCTCAACTGCAACCAAACTTACGGTAGGGTACGTTAGATGCATCATCTTAGTCGTCTTTTATGCCATTACTGTTTATGTGCTGTAACGCCGTAAGTAATGGCGGTGCGTTACACTGTGTTAACGCACCCTACTAGTGCGTCTAGATTAAAATGATGCAATAGAAAAGGCTCGTAGTAGTGCTTTAGCACAAAATTTGATGACTTTTATAATGCACTCAATTAGGGAACTGCAAAAAATAAATTATCCCCTAACAGTGGGATGGGCATCCTGCCCGTCCTTTGTTATGTTAATAGCGGGCAAGATGCCCGCACCACAAGAAATTTTGGGACATTTTTTATTTGGAAGTCCCTTAGTTTAGACGCACTACTACGCTTAACCTCATAGTTGGAGCAAAGCGATGAAACGTATTGGGCTGGTAGCATTAGCCCTGTTTTTAGTAATTATGCTTTGGAGTGGGGCGACCTCAAACACCGTCTTATCTCAACAGCCAGTAGAATCACGCTTCTACAACTTAGAAGCGGACTTTAATCGTCTGGAAGCGCGGGTTAACCAGATTGAGGCGCGACTCGGTCAAAGCGGTCGGGTACCTTCTGGTGTACCTGCGACACCGCCATCATCGTCGGGTTCTAGAAGAACTGTGTCACCGCAACAACGAGATCAGATGTTTGATAGACTAGCTACTCTGGTAATAGAACTTAAGCAGCAAGTCAATCAGTTAGAGGCGCGAGTCGGTAAATTGGAGAAACGCTAGCGAGAATTGAGATGACATTACCCATTAAAGAAATTGTACTAGCGCCAGAAGAAGGCAATCACCTGACAATCGGCAATAGCGAGGTGACATTCAAAGCTGTTGGTAGTGACACTCACGGTCACTTGGGTGTGTTTGAAAACTTAATACAGCCAGGGGGAACTGCGCCGGGACCCCATATTCATCGCCACATGGAAGAGATGTTTTATGTCCTGGAGGGAGAGGTTGAAATCCTAGTTGGTCATCAAAAAGTCCAAGGTCAACCAGGGGCGTTTGTACTGGTTCCCCGTGGTACACCTCACGCATTTGCCAACCGAGGAACAAAGCCTGCGAAGTTGCTGATTATGTTTACTCCAGCGGGGGAACGCGAAAAGTATTTTGAGGGTTTGGCGGAACTGATGAAAAATGGGCAGAAGCCAAATAAAGAAGCCCTGCTGGAGTTGATGCGGCGATTTGACCAAGAACCAGTGGAAATTGAGCAAGCATAGTCTTTTGCGCTGGCTTTTATCTGTTACTTGTAGTAACATTGCTCAATCCAAATTCGCATTTCTTCTTCAGAACCAAAACAAGCAGAACGTCCTGTCAAGGGGTCATACGCGTGCCAAGAAAAAGTACGACCATGACGATCCGATTCCTGCCATACTTGCAGTTCAGATCTGCTGACTAACCATGTTACAAAATATTGCCAAACGTTTTTTATCTTCGGCAATATTTCTTTTGAAAAATTAAAGATTTCCATTGCAAAATTTCCTCAGTAAACTTGAGAAGTTTTGAGTGATGAGTAGCGAGTGCTGAGTGAAAATGGTTCAGCACTAAGCACTGATTGTTTATTACTGTTTGGTGAACTATTACTTTTACCTTCGCTCAGGAATTGAACAGTGAGAAGGTACAGTTTTTGCAGATTTGTACTAGAACAGTTATGCACCTTGACAACTGTTCTAGTCAAAATTCACCCAACTGTACCATGCACAACAATTGAAAATCGCTTATATTGCCAGTAATAGTGCTGTTGTCGTCGTTGATGAGTGCGCCAAAATGAAGATTTTTTTAGATCGGCAGTCACCTAAGCCTATTTATTTGCAGATACACGATCGCCTTAGTAGTCTGATTAAATCTGGCGCACTGCAAGGGGGCGATCGCCTCCCCTCAATCCGCTCTTTAGCAGAAAATTTGCAAGTTAATAAACTCACCATTATTGAGGCATACAACGTTTTAGAAGCAGATGGAGTGATTTGCGCTCGTCAAGGTTCTGGTTATTTCGTGAACACTCAGCCTCTGGTGTCTGCCAACCTGAAACCAACATTTGCCCCAGAACAAGAGGTGATCATTAAAGAGCCAGGAGGCAATTCTTTTTTCGATATGCATATGGCAGCAGTGCAAGCACAAGCGCAGCCAGGAATGATTGATATGAGTTTTGGCTTTCCTCGTCCGCCAAAGAATTTAATGCAAATTGCCAAACGAGCGCTCAAGCAGGCAGATGCATTATCTAAATACGACTTGCCACAAGGACAGTTAACGCTACGCAGACAAACTGCTCAAATGTCGGTACATCAGGGACTGGATGTCTCACCGGAGGATTTAATTATTACCAATGGCTCTGAGCAAGCTCTGTCATTGGCAATGTATCATTTTGTGCAACCCGGAGATTGGGTGATTGTGGAAGCTCCTACCTATTTTGGAGCGATCGCCATCTTAGAGAACTTAGGAGCCAAAATCATTGGTATTCCCATGACAGCTGAGGGGATGAATCTGGAGTTGTTAGAGCAATACCTCAAGAGCCATCGCCCGAAATTAATCTACACCATTAGTACCCTACACAATCCTACCGGTTTGACGACAACTCAGGCACATCGCCAAAAATTGCTTGCCTTAGCCGAAGAATATGAATGTCCTATTTTGGAAGATAATGCTTATGAAGGATTGAATTTCGAGCCTGTACCAGCGCCAATTAAAGCTTTAGATAAACACGATTTGGTGACTTACGTCGGTACCTTTTCTAAAACTTTTATGCCTGGGTTAAGAGTGGGCTATATGGTAGTTACAGGCAAGCATTATCAAGCCATTTTGGAGCGGAAGTTATTCCATGATGTCCACGTATCCACGGTTTCCCAGGCAATAGTGAGTGAATACCTCACATCAGGACATTACCGCCGTCACCTCAGCCAACTGCGAGCGGAAAATATCCACAGCCGCAATATTATGCTGCAAGCCATGGAGCGTTATTTTCCCGCACAAGCAAAGTGGACGGTTCCCAAAGGAGGCTTATTTCTTTGGGTGCAATTACCAGCCGATATTCCTATTGAGGCAATGACTAAGGAAGCCTTGTCACAAAATGTGCTGATTTTCTGTGGTTCCGCATTTTTTCCAGATAAACAGGGTTATCCAGCTATGCGACTGACTTTCGCCAACTCACCACAGGACATCGAGCAAGGTATCTCTATTTTGGGTAAATTATTAAAAAAACATCTTGACAAAAGTGGCGAGAGGATTGGTAGGTCTCAAACGCTTGTTCATAGTATTTAGATCCTCCGTAATCTCTCAAGGTGTCGATCGCTAAGTTATGCGATCGCAACGACAAATTGTTGTCCTTCCTGAGAAAATGAGATGCTATGGCTGTGCTCCCAGAAATTCGAGACAGGTTTTGACAAAAATAGACATGAAGTTTTGGTTCCAATGGGCAAGGCTTTTTGCCTTTTGTAAGGCGTTCTCCGTAAGTCCATAAGCCTCAGCTTGTGCTATAAGCAAACCTTCCCATGTTGGTGTGGTGCTGATCTTTGCGACTCCTAACTGAGAGAGTGTCATCGCATTAAGTTGATGTTGTAGGTGTTTGGGAAAGACTAACTGAGGAATGCCTGCAAGTAAACAAGTAATAGCCGTCGTTGAGCTTCCGTGGTGAATTGCCAGGGACTTTCCCGCTAGAACTTCGCTTAAGGGTTTGAAGTCAGATTCAGGTCTAAGAGTTTGCAGCACCAAGTCACGGTACGGATAGTCATCGTATAAATAAGCCCAAGCAGGACCATTGCTGGAGTGCAGATTTTTTGGAATAGGTGTAATGTGTACGCTAAGATACTGGTTAACATCACTACGTAAATGCCGATAAGGATCTAATTCGGGAATGTCAAAGATAAAACTGGCATCTCCCGAAAGAACCTCCCCTAAAAGTGCATTCGACTTGACGATTTCACGAATCGTGTTGCTGACTTGCTCTTGGTGTTTTTCTGATTCAGACGGGGTGGGAAATCTTAAGGGCGGAAATACTTCAATGGGTGGTGGTACTGCAAAGCTGTCTCCTGTGACAATTGTGGGTATAATATTGCGAGCTGCCAACACTAAACCAGGCGCAAAATCAGTAATAACTAAGCTTGGTTTAACCTCTAAAAGAACAGATTGCCATGCCTGTAGGTGCGATCGCAGTAGATTCGCATTACCAAAACCAAACGTTTCCAGGATATCTGCGAACGTATAGGATTCAGACCTTCCAGAAAATGGCAGGAGCGGGGCACAAACAATTTTCCACGGAAAACTCATGCCTTTGATTTTGTAAGATTTCAAAGCAAAGACTGGTTCAACTCCGTACGATTCCAATGTCCGAGCCAGTGCCGCCAAACGTTGAATGTGTCCCTGTCCTCCTCCTAGTTCCCATCCAAATAGGACTTTCATCAATTTTTACTGTTTTTTGAATGCTGCCTTTTTCTTAAGGGCTATGGAAAACAGACCCGCCAACAACCAACCACTTATGGTTGTTGGTTCCGGAACTGGGGTGGTAGTACGTTGAGAAAGCTGTGGTTTCCCGGTTATAGAGTATACAAAAGGACCTCGTATGGCAGTGGCATCAAAACGCGGTTCAGCAAAACCCGGTCTAGGAATAGCAAAGATGGAAAACCTCGTGAGGCTGTCGCTCTCCGTTTGAGAGCCGCTAATCAATAAGTCTGTTGCCGTGCCACCATAGCCGCTTATATCTGCAAGTGAGAATTGGCGTCCCAGGAAGTTAAAATTAAAATCTGTCAAAGGAAACAAAGAGAGATTAAGAGATGCTGGAGGCACTATGACGGGTGTGGATGCGTCATCAAAGCTGTAAAAACCTGAAAGCGGCTGCTCTATGGTTAGTGGTGGTCCGCCGTAGGCAGCGTTTTGAGTGACGTCAGTGATAGTGAAATCAACGGTAATGACGGCAGCACTTGCTGGGTTCGCTTTCATTGCAGTGAGACCCAAAGCAACGCCAGCAGTGGTAACTGCTAGTTTTTGGTTTAGCTTCATTTTTTTCTTCAGTATGGGTTACCTATGTCACAAGAACACCCTGTATGGACTTACCCGTTATGTCTCTTACTTTTACCAAGTACTGGTAGAAAATTTACCTTGATTTATAAAATATTTTCTCAAGCTTCATTGGAACTTTATAAATGTAGGCGCTTTGCGGTAAAGATGTCGGTAAATATCAAGGCTTCTGGACTCATTTAGAACATTGCCACGCGGGAACTTTAGACTCAATCCCCCTGGTTATATCTATGCTTTTACTCTCGTCAACACCTGGCAACTGGATCATCGCCAAAGCCGGATAATGAGACTGACCCCAATTGCCCAGCCAACCGATACCATCCAGCCTGCCAAAATGTCGCTGGGGTAATGCACACCTAGATACAGCCGCGTCCAGCCAATAACCAAGACAAAAATTGCCCCGACAATCAAAACCAACCAGCGCCATCGGCTACCCCAAGTTAAAATGACTAAGACTGCTACGAACGTCATGCTCGACATTGCATGACCGCTAGGAAATCCGTAGTCAAATTCTGGTGCAGGTGACTCCCATAAGTGGGGACGGACTCGATGCAGCAGTACCTTCGCTGTCCGGTTGATGATTATACTACCCAGCAAGGTGACAATCAAGTAAGTTAGCTTACGCCACTGTCGGCGGCTAAATAGCACTAGCGCAGTGACAGTCGCAATCGGAAACACACCCCAAAACACACCCAATTTAGTCAGCATTGTAACCACAACGTCCAGTTGAGGATTGGCTGTGCTGTGAACTGCCAATAGTAAGGGTACATCCCACGGGAAGCCACCTTCATTCTCCCAAACATCCTCTGCCAGTTCCCCAAAAACTTGCAAAGGTAAATAGACTCCGAGCAATAGCAGCAGCAGCGATCGCCAATGGGTAATCAGCAGTTGCTGGACAAATCTGAAAAAAGATTGCAAAAGCTGCCAGAGCCGTGCGGTGAACAATTTTTCTAATCAAAAAATGCCTAAAAACAAGTTTAAATATGAAGCTTTTAAAACTGTCCTCAAGACCAGAAATTTCCGGAACCTTAGAGAAAAAAACAGTAGTCCTATACCTAGAAGAACTTTAAAAACAAAAGGGGTTAAACAATGTTGACTAACGTGGCTTTGATTGCTTTCGTAATTCTGTCTGCGCCTGTTATCTGCCGTGCGACAGAAGTCAAAAACACCAGAAGAAGTAAGTGAATACTCATCTAATATATAGCAATCCTAAATCATTCCTAAACAACAAGATTCCCGACTTCTTAAAGATAAGATTCCCGACTTTTTTAAGAAGTCGGGAGTCTGATCGATTTGCACGACAATTAAGCAGCAACAGGCTCCAACAACTGAATGTTGGAAAAGATAATTTCCTGAATGGATGTTTTTCCTTCTATTTCGGTGCGAATTTCTCGGCGATTTAGGATGAAGTAATTGCCAACCTTTTCGTACTCATCTGTAAATTCGCTTCTTCCACCCTTTTGTTCACCCGTTTTGGGGTCGTGGTAAACAGAGTCATATTGATGAGACAGGTAGCCTTCTCCTGTATCGTGACTGCTGAAAGTGTCAATCGTCACAACAACATTGTGGATATGACGGTGGACGTGGCTCACCTCATTGTTGCGGACTTTGTAGCGATCGCCCTCGGACTTACCGCCTAAAAGAATTTCAACTGCACCAGTTTCGTCAGTTGCACCATAGCGAAATGTATTTGCGCCGTGGGTTTCTTCAAAAGAGCGACGAATGCGGTGAATCGCTATCTCCCATGCTTGATTGTTAATGAACTGCTTCGCTTCCTCGTCTTCTACCTCAAAAACTTCCGCCTTGAGATTCGAGTTGATGCGAATTTTGCCTGTTAACACCTGCTCATCCTGTTTATAGGTGACATCTGCGGTGTAACCAGGGAAGTTTTTCTCCCAAGTGTAACGGTTTTCGTATGCAGCACGAAAAAGTTCTTGAGCAGAAACTTGTGTTGCTGTCATTGTTTCTCCTATCGTCACCTGTTATGTTAGCTTTTTACCTTTGCTGCTATTAGCATAGAAGTAATTATTAAGTTTCGCATAGACCCCAAGTGGGTACACCTATGGTTAAATCTCTTCAAACTGTATTTCATGAAATAGCTTCTGTCAGCGATGAGCAAGAACTACGACGAGCTGTGATAGATACAGTGGCGGAGTATTTTGGCGTGCAGCGTTGGGGTCTCTATCTGCTGGATGAACCGTTCTCCCCAGAGATAGATGGTCAAGACGTTCCGGGTGTGTGTATGGAAAGCAATCCGGTTGGGCGCTTCGTCGTTGAACGTCATGCTCCTGTTCACGAGCAATTGGTGTTACCAACAGGAGATTGGAAGCATTTTTGCTCGCGCCATGACCATGAACACGTCATGAGTGGACCGATTGTCTGTGATGGTCGTCTCGTCGGAACGCTTAACCTCGCGCGTGAGCATGGTACTGCTGCTTTTAACGTCAATGATCTCGCTGACATGAGTGCTTTATGCCTTCATGTTTCCGCAAAACTCGCGACTCTACGCGCCAAACCAAAAACATCTCTTTGTCCGTTAGCAAGTCGTCTGACTCCCCGAGAGTTAGAAATTGCTGAGTTGGTGGCGCGGGGGTTAACGAATGCGGAAATTGGCGAAAAACTTTGGATCACACAAAATTCTGTCAAGCAAGCGCTCAAACGGATGTTCCGTAAACTAGAAGTTTCAGCACGTGCTGAGATGGTCGCCAAGCTGCAAGATAGTTTGGTATCAGTTATCAGTTAAGTGGTCAGTTGACACTTTGGAAGCACTGCCAGGTATTGCGTCCTTAAGTAGCCGTTATGAACTGCGTACACCAGAACGAATGAAAATTTATCTTGAGTTCTGAGTTCTGAGTTCTGAGTTCTATTTTCAAGTCAGTAGAAGTGGTAAAAAAGTTTGTCTAACTTCCAGTCACCCCTAAGCCCTATGCCTTCGGCACGCAAGAGCGGCGAACGGGCACGCTACGCGTTGGCGGAGCCTGCGCTTTGCGCTTACGGGGAAGTCACGCATTCACGCATTCACGCATTCAAAAGTGAAGACCCCAAAGGATGTTGACAGGGGCTTGAATAAAGTTGATCCGCATTTTTTTCTTCTCCATACCATAAGGAGCGGGGCTTGTATCTGTTCGGAGTTCGGCGAGGCTCACTCGAGCGTTCGACTCAGCGCAGTTCGGCTGAGCTCACCGTCGAAGCCTCACGCCGAAGTCCGCTGATCTCACGGCGAAGCCTTTTCTTTTTCGGTCAATTACCCTTTTTTTATTGGGAAACTTCCTCAATCCAAACTCGAATAGTACTAGTATTTAATGACACACAAATTTGCCAAAATTCTGCTGTACTTTTTTTAACAAAAATACCATCCGTCTTTGTCTCAGAAAATAAATGGCTTTGGTATTTGACTACCCATCCCATGTATCAACACCTCTTTTGATTTTTACTAGTGTCTATAACCAAACAAGTAATACAAACACTTAAAAAAAATAACACAAATGAAAAAAGAAAAAAGGACAGTTAAGACAGTTAAGACAGTTAAGACAGTTAAGCGAAAAAATCTGTTTAAAGAATGAAATTTTAATATTTCTAAAGAATGAAATTTCAATGTGTTGCTCAAATCAAACTTTTCATCACTTAATACCCGCTAGAACACGGATTCAGTCATCAGATAGAAGTCAAGGCAGGCTCAGTAGTTTTGGTAAAAATTTTGGCAAGGACATGAAGATTATCCTTGGTCTTATACAATTTACGGTTACTCTATTTTCGGTCCCGACGTAACGTGTTCATCAACTGACTTG
>NZ_JBAHYJ020000076.1:0-71416 GCF_036697665.2 Scytonema sp. PRP1
AATTGATTCTATTTTGGTTGATTCTATAGCCGTTCTCACTCTTTATAAAATACAGTATGGCAAGATGGAAGCTGATTTGCTTAATGGTATGCCATAAAGCCGATGTTAGATTTTCATCAAAACGGCATCACGGAAGAAACACTTCACTGCATCCTCCCTAAAAAACACTTACCTTTCAATTGCTCGGATGACTTTATGTAACAATTTGACCAACTTTCCCCCTGATAGTTAGCTGATATGTCATCCTAGTAATATGAGAATTTATTCGGTAACTGTGTTTGTTTTTTTTATTGATCGGCTTTTTCCTTTTGGTATTGAAAGACTTCTCTCCGAAATCTAAATCTCTCCACACTTATGATTTTGGAGACAATTTATGTCACTTTATGTAGGTAACCTCTCTTATGAAGTTACAAAAGAAGATCTGAATTCTGTGTTTGCAGAATATGGTTCTGTCAAGCAGGTTCAGGTTCCAACTGACCGTGAAACAGGTAAACCGCGCGGTTTTGCTTTTGTGGAAATGGGTACAGAAGCTGAAGAATCAGCAGCCATTGAAGGTCTTGATGGTGCTGAATGGATGGGTCGTGACCTCAAAGTCAATAAGGCTAAGCCCAAGGAAAACAGAAGTTCGTTTGGTGGTAACCAAAGCAACAACAGCTTCCGTAACCGCTACTAACCGTAGTAGATTTAGCTGCATCAAAGAGGCAAAAAGTAGTCGGAGCATTCTGTTGCTTTTTGTTGCTAGCCCCTCATAGCAAAGTCGAGGGCTTTCTTTGAGTATGAATCGTCCTTTTCCAAAACATCTCCTCAAGGAATAGGTGGAATGTTTTGGTCGTATAGGTCGATGAAAAATCTTTTGATCAGTTTGATAAATGTACCGGTGCCTAGAAGGCGGTATCAGTGGTTTTTTGTGAAACGAACCGCCGATACGCCCGAAGGCAGAATCAACCAGAGCAAACCATATAAAAGGAGTAGGGCAACTTATGACAAAGCAGGAATCATCGGCAAATGAAGGGCAGTATATTCACCAGTCCGGCACAGAGGCGCTCGAGACGGCTCAGGCTAAGCAAGCCGGAGCCGAGTTCAAGTGGCATCTCGGTCGAGTTACTCGTTTGGGGAACTTCGAGATTGCCGGGGGCAGAGAAGTGACGATTATCTGGGAGGAGGGAGGCGTCAGTTCACAGCAAGGTGACATCACCGACGAGCAGTGGGAAATTTTTAAGCTAGCGTTTTTGACTACTGGGCGGCTCGCTGTGCTAAGCGATCAGGACGGGGAAGACTGGATGCGCGACTACCGCTGTCTGGAGGCAGTCCGCTAAGTCTACAGCAGACTTCCATTTAACTGTAGCGCCTGGAAAACATCATCACTCCGGCGCAGAATACACCAAAAGCCTTTCCGGGTTATCCTGGAAGGGCTTTTTTGTAGGGTGGGGATTGCCCACCATAAACTCAAATGCTAGAGGATGCTTATTACGAAATAGTCTTCAATACACCAGCCGTATCCCAGTAGAAAGGGAGAAGCCGTTTTATCTTGCCGTCTGCAACCCAGAAGAATTCTGCCAAAGGCATTTCAATACTCTTCCCCGTACGTCTGGACTTTGCACTTAAACGAGCCAAACCGACTACATAATCACCAGCATCAGCGATACTGTCAACTGTAATCACTGGATCTTGCCATACGGCGGTGAAAGCTGCACCAAAGTCTTGCCACCCTGTATGTCCTCGGTAAACACCAGCATATGGCAGGGAGGATGCTTCCTCTAGCACGATATCGTCAGCAGCAACTGCAAGCAGCCCCTCAAGGTCACCTCGTTGTAGTGCATCATAATACGCTTGAACGACTTCTAAAGCCGCTTGTCCCGTAGTCATAAAAATTCCCCTAACTACGGTTATCTATTTGAGCACGTTGCAAGCTTCCAGAGAAGTCTACGTACACTGTCTTCCATTCTGTAAACACATCCAAGACAGCAGAACCAGCTTCCCGGTGTCCGTTTCCAGTTTGCTTAACACCGCCAAAAGGTAAATGCACCTCTGCGCCAATGGTAGGACCATTGATGTAAGTGATCCCTGCTTCGATATCGCGCATGGCGGCGAAAGCGCGGTTGATATCGCGCGTGTAGATTGAAGAAGAAAGACCGTAGGGAGTATCGTTGAGGATGGCGATCGCCTCTTCAAAAGAGTTCACCTCGATAAGCGCCACCACAGGACCAAATATCTCTTCACGGGCGACTCGCATTTCCGGCGTGACTTCATCAAGAATCGTGGGTTGAAAGAAGTAACCGTGTTTTAGTTCTCCCTCGGTGACTATTTCTCCACCCATCAACACCTTTGCGCCTTCTTCACGGGCAATATCCAGATACTTGCTCACCCGTTTGAGTTGAGATGCATTTACCAAAGGTCCCACATCAATATTGGGATCAGTTCCTGCACCTAAGCGTAACTGACTGGTACGCTCTTTGAGCATGGTGGTAAATTTCTCTTTGATATCGCGATGCAAAAGCAAGCGACTGGTTGCAGTACATCTTTGACCGGCAGTTCCAAATGCACCCCAAACCGCACCATCGAGAGCAAGTTCTAAGTCAGCATCTTCCATAACAATTTGGGCATTTTTGCCGCCCATCTCCAAACAGACGCGCTTGTGAGTGCGTCCGCAAGTTGCGCCAACAAAAGCACCCGTTTGCGAAGAACCGGTAAAAGATACTAAGTCAATGTCAGGATGCTCAACTAAAGCTTTCCCTGCTTCTTCTCCCACTCCATGCACCAAGTTGATAACTCCGGGTGGCAAACCTGCTTCGGCAAAAATCTCAATAAGTTTTGTTGCACAAGCGGGGGTATCTTCGGCAGGTTTAAGGATGACAGTATTACCGCACACCAAAGCTGGCATAGCTTTCCAACAAGGAATGGCGACTGGGAAATTCCACGGAGTGATGAGGGCGCAGACTCCAATGGGCATCCTTACCGTCATCGCAAATTTGTTGGGCATTTCCGAGGGAATAGTTTGCCCGAATAGCCGTCGCCCTTCACCAGCACTGTAATAGGCGCAGTCAATACCTTCTTGAACATCTCCCCGTGCTTCTGTCAGGGGTTTACCCATTTCCCGACTCATGAGTTGGGCAAGTTCTTCTTTGTGCTTGAGTAAAAGTTCTCCCACTTTGTGAACATATTCTGCTCTGGCTGGGGCGGGGACGAGTCGCCAGGTACGATACGCCTTGCGGGCGGCTGCTACTGCTGTATCAACATCAACTGCTACGGAACGCGGGAAAGTGGCAACAAGTTCGCTCGAAACAGCAGGGTTGCGACTTTCTAGGGTGGCTCCCCCGGAGGCGCTCAACCATTTACCGTCGATGTAATTGCGGCAAGTCAGGGGAGTGGTCATAACCAAGACCTCCAGCTCGTGATCTACTGAAAGCACTAGTTTCGCTTGCTTTATCGATTGTAGTCAAGTGAGCAAGTCATGTTTTCAGGAGGAGCAGCACAAAGTGCATATGTTTATTTCAACTCAAACTATTAATAAGCAACAAGGTTAGCAAACAAGCAACGACCTTCTGGTTGGTTGATTAATAAAAGAGTACATCCAATGAAAATAAATTTTAAACCAATACGAGCAATTGTTGCTCTTGTTCCATTTGCCCTTTTACTTAACAGTTGTGGTCGTGATTTTCCTTCAGTCCAAAAAATAGGAAAAATGGCAGATGCGCTTGAAGAATCATCATCCAAGCTAGCTGATGATATTTACAACTCTTGTATAACAAGAACTAAATACATATCTTTTTTGACAGCCCCAGGTTCTTCAGGGTCATTCCCACTCAGAGAACAGGAAGAAAAAAAATGTGATGATTTCAACAGACCAGCTGTCAAAAATGTTAAGGATGCAAATTCTGTCTTGGTAAAATATTTAAAAACTTTGGGCAAGATGGCTAGTGATGATACTGTCTCATTCGACAAAAACTTTAATGACCTTGGTGAATCACTCAAGAAATTACAAGTTCCTCAAGCCAATGGAAAGCCCTTTAGTTTTGATACTTCTGATGTTAATGCAGGCATAAGTATTACCAAATTTATTACCAATGCATTGACAATGAAATTTCGCCAAGAAAAGTTAAAACAAGCAATTTTGTGTACAGACAAGGATATACAAACTTATATTGGATCTGCAACATCTAGCGTAAAAGATTTAGCCTCTAACCAACCTACAACAGGAGGCTTAAGAGCACTGACAGAACAGGCTTATGTTAATGGAATTTTGATAGCGGAAGAGCAAGAAGTTCGAAATTACTTTACTAATTACATCGGTGGACTTACACCAGTTTCACAAGACCATCCTCTAGATTTCATCAAGCTAGAAGAAGACTATAACAAGGCTATGGATTCTATCAGAACTAGAAAAGATGTAGCCGGAAACTATGTAGCAATACTTCAGCAAATAGCCGCAATGCATAGCAACGTCAAAACAGAGTTTCAAGGTAAAGGTGAAAAGCAGCTTAGTGACGCGCAGTTGCAAGACTATTGTCAAAGGCTTGACACAGCCAAAGCAGATAAAGCAGCGACTAAAGAAAAAGCAATCACATACGAGCAGGAGGAAATCAAAAATGTTGGAAAAATAGTATCTGAGTACGAAAAAAGCTTAGAACCTTTAATTGAAAAAATGAATAAAGGTTTCTAATTAAAATTTGCCTAGTTAAAATTTTCATGATTCCTCATATTTTGACATAAAAGGAGATCTAAAATGGTAGTAAGTAGTCTTAAGTCAAGTGAATTGAAAGAGTGCCATGATCGGATAAGCCAAGTTGTTAAGTCAATCAACGTTCAAAGACTAGAGTTAGTTACGAAATCTAAGATAACTCAGGCAGATTCCTTAGAGATATCAAAATGGGTAACGACTCTTAATAGTAGTCTAAATAAGATAGCTATTGGACAAATTGACGAAATACGAACTGATTTGCGGGAACCGGCAGAAAGAATAAAAAAAGTCACGGGCAAGTTGGATGCTGCCATCAATAAACTGGATAATTTTAATAAATTCCTAACAATTTTAACTGGTTTTGTGAACCTTGTTGGTGCAATTTTAAGCCCAGCTTCAGGAGGACTGGTAAAAATTGCTGCGGTAGTAAATCAGCTTGATAACCTTACATAGGATAAATTTTAAACTAATTCATAAAATAATTTTTCTTCGCACAGTTGAGTGAGGTTAAAAAGCGATGGAGGGTGAGACAAAGAGGAGATACTCCCTTTGTCCCGCCTTTTTCGCTTTGGCATAAAAAATCATGACACCAATATGCAACCCCTATAAATTTATGGCAAAAACGCCAACACTCCAACTGGAGAACCCGAACCGCCCTGCAACCGTAGCACTCCAATCACCAAAGTAGCTCCTGTTGGTGGTAACTGATCCAAATTCGTCAAATTTTCCAAGACAATGCGCGGTTTCTGCAATACCAAGCGATTAGTCGCAAAAGTGGTATCTTGCCCTGAATCTACCCCATGAGTATCAATTCCTACCCCAGCAATTTGACGTTCCTCAACTAAAAACCGTGTTGCATCGTTACCAAACCCAGGGAAATACATACTCCCTTGAGCATCCTGGTTAAAAAAGGCATTTTTATCCAACCATTTCTCTTGCCAGCCTGTATACAGTAACACCACGCAACCAGGCGGAATCTCACCATATTGTTCCTCCCAAGCGAGAATATCAGCAACCGTAAGGGCGTAATCCGAATTCCCCAGCGCCTGTTCCCGAATATCAATAACTACCGCAGGGACAACCAAGGACTGGGCAGGATATTCGTCAATTCCCACACCATCAAGGTGAAAGCTGTTGGGAGCATTGATATGAGTCGCACTGTGTTCCCCCATAGAAAAACGCCGCAGATAATAACCATCCTTATGCAGTTCCGCCACAGTCTCAAATTCTACTGGCGGATCACCTTGCCATTGAGGAATATCCGGGTTAATGACATGACTCAGGTGTATCACCCGCGAGTAAGTAATAGAACCCCCCTTATTTCCGCTACTTGCAGGAGGAAGATTAACTCCCCTCTCCGCCAGCGGAGAGGGGTTGGGGGTGAGGTTCCGAGAGATTAACCTCAAGAGCGTTGCTTCCATAACAGCACGAGTTTGACCGGTTACAGTAAATACCAGCGCCTCGCGGTAGACTCGCTGTGCATCGTGAGAACTATGTAGAGCAGCACCACTGGAAACAGTCACCGCTGCATGAGCTATTCGCCCTGCTAAATCAATCGCCCAAGCCCGTAATTCCAGGCGTTCAGACAATTCCAAACCTGAATTATTTTGCGCTTCCTCAACGGCGGTGCGACAGTTCCTGAGTTCCTGTTGAAGAGAATCAAAAGCATTGGTGATGAAAGACAGCGATTTTGTGCGTGCGACAGACTCCAAAATATCTAAACCAGCAAAAGCGCATCCTGTAGCCAGAAAAGTGGCGCGAAGAACATTCTTTTTATCGTTTTCGTGAATCCAGCCAGCAGGTTTCATAAAAACGACACTTTCTGTGGGTAAAAACCAATTTTTCAAGCTGGCGGTTACGGTGTTGGTTGATGTCATAGCCGCCAGTTGTGCAGCACTTGAAAGTGTCATAGCACCTCCTGACTCTTGACGTGTTTCTCGCAAAGGCACAACACCGAAAACAGCACCACCATCTGGTAATGTGGCGGCGACAATAAACTCGCTGAAAAAGCCCTGTCCTGTCACCCAAGGAACAACCCCATTGAGTTGATATCCTCCAGGTATTGGTATAGCTACAGTCAGCGGATCTCCTTCGCGCCGAAGCTGGGAAAAGCCAACACCCAGTAAAACTTCACCGTTGCTCATACGGGGGAGGTATTTTTCCTGTAGCGAGGAGTTGCTACTAGCAACGAGCATACCAGCAGCGCTTTGGTGTTGAGTTTGCAGAAACGCTAAAGCACCAGAATACCGTGCTACCAGTTCTTGAAAGCTGCCATATGTCTGTTCGCTGACTTCTTGTCCACCCCATTGGCGTGGAACCAAGAGCGCTAGCATACCCAATTCCCCAAAACCTCGAAGTGCTTGAAATAAAGCAGTTGGGTTGCAATCTATCTCGTTAGCTAATGGTACAACTTCTTTAAGCAAGTAGGACTTGGCTGTATCTAGGAGAGAGTGATGATCCTTCACGCGTCAGGGTTGCAAAGGTTTGTTAACTACCTTTATTATTCTTTATTATAAATAATTATAAATAACCCCTCCAACCCCTATAAATATTAGGCTTTGGAGGGTTCAAATGTTGCAGCAAAAAGTGAATTAGTTATAATTGACATTCCCACGCCTAAAAGGGGATAGGATTCTTGGGCTGAGACTGCGATGAGCAAGTTTTCCCCACTCACGTCTTACATTCTCATATCGCACCATTACAGATGCCTCCGCAAGCGTTAATTTCCGCGTGCCCCACGGTATTTAATGATTACTGTACCATATTAGTGATTTTACCGGAACATTTTGTCAACGCAAAGGATCGACTACAGGTTGGCGCTCCTTGGGCAAAGTTGGAGCAACAAATTCAGCTTCTTGCGTAGAATTGATTTGCGAGTGTGATTGCGGGCGAAATTCTACGACATCGCGTTTGATGGTGATATCATAGTCACCAAAAAAGTCATGTCCGAGAAGCCCAGTTTCTAGCTCTGTGCCAGCGATCGCCACTGCTACGCGATTCACCTTAACCCCACCAACTTCCATCGAATCTACATAGCCGATGGGAAATTCTACTGCTTTGGAACTTGCCGTATTTGCCTTGGCTCTTCCAACTTGCACCACTGCCAAAGCATTTGCCATCTTCTGGGTAATCACTGTGCCACTAGCTCCCGTATCCACAATCATCTCAAAGAGCTGATCGCCATTGAAGGTGACTTCGATAATTGGTGTGCCACCAATTCGCCGTTTGATTGGGGCTGTATACACCGGTTGTTCGTTTTGCCGTTTCGTTGGCACGACCAACACCTCTTGTTGTTTCAGTGGCGCTACGGTCGTCGGCTTTGGCAACGGTGGTAACGGTTTTGCCCGAGGTGCTAAGGGTGGTTGCGTGACAATCGGCTGGGTGACAATTGGTTGGGTGATACTTGGTGTCACAGAAGGTTCGGGGATGCCAACTGCTACCCTCTCCGGTTGTGCTTGTGCTGGTGGATTTACTGGACGAGTAGCTTTTTTTGTTGCATATTTGACATGGCGCTTGTAATCTATGATTTTTGCTTGAGCGCTTGTGAAATAAGGACTATCAACTGGAACTTTCTGCATCAGGGCGATCGCTTCTTGCAGCTCAATTGCCACCAAATTCCAATCATCTGTGGATTGAGCAGATTGGCTGATGCTAAGAGCGCTAACAGCTTTATCTAGTCCCTGTTCAAAATAACCGACTTCAATCTCAGACAAGTGCTGCCTTGCTGGCTCTAGTTGTGGGCTAGCGCTTAGAGGTGTCGTTGTGGCAGTAGGCGGGGCAACACTCTGATCTTTAGGGACAACAGGCTGCTCATCGCCACTTGTCACGGCAACCTGTTGCTCTCTATTACAGCCAACAGCCAAAACCGCTAGTGTGGTTGACAGAAGAATCAGCCCTGCTCGGGATAAAATAAATTGAACCATAATTAATTTTAAATTTTATCTGTTCTAAGGTTTTGAAATCTACTGCCACTGCCCATTACTGTTTAAAAATTTTGTGTCTTCGAGTCTTAAGCTTTGGTTAATTGAGTTATAAGTTCCGAAATCCTTGAGTCATGGCATAATATTCGTTCGCAGTATCGAGTTAATCGAGAAATGGGGGAGTAAGGATAAAGCAGATGAGCGAGATGGGGGAGATAAGAGAGATAAGGGAGATAAGCAAGAGTAGTTATTATTCATTCACTTCCTCATTCTCCTCATTCTCATCCTCCTCATCTTCACCACTTACTACTCCCCGATCCCCTAACAATCCCAAATCCTTAATCCTTCAATTTCATAGCTTATGCCTCTATCTGACGCAATACCTGCTATTTTTGTTTTGGCAGATGGAACCACATATCGTGGTTGGTCTTTTGGTGCCACTGGAACCAAGATTGGGGAAGTGGTTTTTAACACTGGCATGACCGGATATCAAGAAGTGCTGACCGACCCTAGTTACTGCGGTCAGATCGTCGTTTTTACTTATCCTGAATTGGGAAATACTGGCGTTAATCCAGAGGACGAGGAATCAAGTAGACCGCAGGTGCAAGGTGCTGTTGCTCGGAATATTTGTACTCGACCAAGTAACTGGCGCTCCACACAGTCATTATCCGACTACCTTGAACAATACGATATCCCAGGTATATACGGCATTGATACCCGCGCCCTTACCCGCAAAATTCGGATTTTCGGAGCGATGAACGGTGGCATTTCCACAGAAATTTTAGATGAGGCTGAGTTGCTAGAGCAAGTGCAGGCAGCTCCTAGCATGAAAGGATTGAATCTCGTCCGCGAGGTCACCACCCCAAATATATATGAATGGTCTGATCCCACCAACCCGGTATGGGAATTTAATCCTGCTTGCCAAGAAAATTCTGGGGAATCTTTCACTGTCGTCGCCATTGACTTTGGCGTGAAACGCAATATAATGCGTCGTTTAGCGAGTTACGGTTGCCGCGTCATTGTTGTTCCCGCTAATACCCCACCAGAAGAAATTCTCAAATACAATCCAGATGGAATCTTTCTTTCTAATGGTCCTGGGGATCCAGCATCTGTCAGCGAAGGTATTGAAACGACCAAAGCGCTACTGGAAACTCACAAACCCATGTTTGGCATTTGTATGGGACACCAAATTTTGGGTCATGCGCTTGGTGCTGAAACTTTCAAACTCAAATTTGGTCATCGTGGTTTAAATCAGCCAGCTGGTTTGCAACAACGAGTAGAAATTACCAGCCAAAACCATAGCTTTGCCATTGACCCAGAGACTTTACCTAATGGTGTTGTAGAAATTAGCCATCTTAATTTAAACGACTCCACCATTGCTGGGTTACGTCACAAATCCCTGCCCGTGTTTTCTGTACAATATCACCCAGAGGCAAGCCCTGGTCCTCACGATGCTGATTATCTGTTTGAGCAGTTTGTCCAAGCAATGCGAGCAGCTCGTCGAGCCGGAGTCGCCAGAGTAGGGTAAAAATGGAGAAAGCACAAAACAGGACAAGGAGACAAAAAAGATGAGGGGTATGCTGTCGGATGCTGTCGGATAAGCAGGACAAGGGAGAATTTTTACATCTCCCTCATTTCTCCTGCCAGCAGGTTGTAGACAACATACAATAAAACCATCTATACTTGAGCGTTCGCCATAACTATTTCGCCATAACTATGAGGAGGGAATTATTGCTGAGCCACTTAATCTAACTGTAAGCCTAAGAGGCACTCGAGAAGTCCGGGATAACTGTCAGCTATTCCGCCTCACAGGTTTGTTAGACGCCTTTTCCGAACCGACATTTCGCAAGGTACTTGGGAGCAAGATTGAAGAGGGACCAAAGCACATTATTCTGGATCTCTCACAAATCGATTTTGTTGATAGCTCCGGCTTGGGTGCTTTGGTGCAGCTAGCCAAACAGGCTAACTCCGAAGGCACTTTGCAAATTGTCACTAATGCCCGTGTCACTCAAACGGTCAAGCTTGTTCGCTTGGAGAAGTTTCTCGCCCTACAAACATCAGTTGAAGCGGCTCTAGAAAACGTCAAGTCGTCTTGATTGCTTGATCTAAGAGGTTAATATAGCTATCCGATCATCAAATCTGGATAGCTAAATTTTTACAGAATCATAATTCTTGTATAAGGAGGAAAGCCGAGTAGAAATATGAAGGATAACAACGATATAATATATACCGTATAAGCCTGAAGAATCGGTAGCTGTATGCTACAATAAAACAGTATAATATCAATATACTATCAATTTGATTATTTATACCTTATACTTTAGGCTTTAGAAGCATCTTTATTTTTAGATTGCGGAAAAAGCATCTTAGATACTTCTGGATTTCACACTTCAGGTTAAGAGCCTTCAGTATACGAAATGGCAACTAGAAATTGAAAAAAAGATAAAAATTGCACAGTAAATTTTTTTGCTTTGATTATGCTTAGGTAAACCTGCATGGCAGTCTGCGGGTAGAAAAGTTAAGTTTTCCCGAAGAAAGCCTTTCTCATGTAGCCTGCGAGGAAAGAAGAACTTGTGACATCAAAGGAGGAAGACCCACTAGATGGATCAAATAATGAAGCTCTCAGTCAGGATTCAGTTTGGTGTCAACTACTAACGGCAAGCAGAGAGCAATTATTCCAACAGATTTCACAGGCACAACTGCAACAAATTTCTCCTACTGCTTTAGCATATTTGGGAGACGCAGTTTATGAACTGTACGTCAGAATGTTTTATCTACTACCACCTAGGCGACCAGAAACATACCATCATCTAGTTGTGGCACAAGTGAGAGCAGAGACGCAGGCTAAAATGTTGCAAAAACTGTATCCTCATCTGCAGGACGACGAGTTAGAAATTGTCCGACGGGGTCGCAACGCCGCCACAGGACGCCCTAAGCGGGTTGATCCCGGAACCTATCAACACGCAACTAGTTTAGAAACTTTAATTGGCTACCTGTATCTCACCAATTTCCGTCGCTTAACCGAACTGTTGCAAAAACTTCACCTAGAAAAGCCGTGAGAAATCCTGCCTCACAGTGGCAAAACTTGTAGAGTAGGTTCGGTAAATTGAGATAACAAGGATGCCCACCTATAAGCTCTACCAACAACTCATATGATGAATAAACCAAGAAAAATCAAGACTTCTGCCGAACCTAATAGTGGGCGACAACCCTTGAGAATGAAAGCAAAGCGTGTCATTTCTCTTCCAAGTCGCCCTCCCAGAGATAAAGGTGCTAAAGTCCTAACAGAAGGCTCACGCCCACATCGTAACTTCTCCGATTCATCCACTCAAGAATCACAAGATACGGATTTGATCTACGGTCGTCATCCAGTGTTAAGTGCTTTGGAAAATGAGCGCCATCTTCACCGTCTCTGGATTACTTCGCGCCTGCGATATGATCCCCGCTTTCACTCGCTGGTTTTACGAGCGAAGGAAAATGGCACAATTATCGACGAAGTTGAACCCAAGCGTTTAGACCAAATCACAGACCAAGCTAACCACCAAGGTATAGCGGCGCAAGTTGCTCCCTACGATTACATTGATTTGGATGAGTTGATCACACAGGCAAAATCTGTAACGGATCCAGTGATTGTTGTTGCTGAAGGAATCACTGACCCCCACAATTTGGGCGCAATTATTCGCAGTGCAGAGGCTTTGGGTGCTCAAGGAATGGTGATCCCACAACGTAGAGCATCTGGTATCACCTCTACAGTGATGAAAGTCGCTGTTGGTGCTTTAGAAAACTTTCCAGTCGCCAGAGTGGTCAACTTGCAACGCGCTTTGGAAGAACTCAAAGCCGCTGGCTTTTGGATTTACGGTACTGCAACGGACGCAAGCGAACCTGTGCATATGGTGGATTTCAAAGGTCCTATTGTTTTGGTAGTTGGTTCTGAAGGCGAAGGTCTGAGTATTTTGACACAACGCCATTGCGATTTTTTGGTGTCGATCCCCCTACAAGGTAAGACTCCTAGCCTGAATGCCTCAGTAGCAGCAGGAATGGCGCTTTATGAAGTTTACCGACAACGCTGGGTAAATATGCTACATCTCGATAAATTACAAAAAATTTCTTTGAAAAAAGAACAGTAAACAGAGTATAAAGAAATGTAAAACAGAGAAAATTAGCAGCATATCATCTAGAACCCAGTACCATATTTAGAAATCGGCGAGAACCATGAAAACCACTTGGAATAACCTCAAGGAATTCTTAATTAACATATTCCACAACTTTGGCTTCGCTTGGTGGGTAGAAGTTGTGACACAAAATCCTCGTTGCACCTACTACTTTGGACCGTTTCTCAGTTCTGTTGATGCAAAAGCGGCGATAAAAGGCTACGTAGAAGATTTGGAACAAGAAGGAGCGCAAGGAATTATTATTAATGTCAAGCGCTGCAAGCCAAATGCTTTGACGATCGCTGATGACTTGGGGGAAAGGATTGACCGCAAAGTAAAGCCTGTCTTTAGCGGTCAAATGTAATCAAACTGACAAGAACTCAGAACGCAGAATTTACCAATTGGTGAATATTTCTACCAATTGCAGCAAAGGATTCTACAAGCAAAGAATTATTCATCTCCATAAATAAATATTGGAGATTTTTGCTTGAGTTGAAATCCACCCGCAAAACAAGCCTTTTGGGTTATGGTCGGAGTTTTGGAGTCTCCCACTGGGCTGCATGCTTGAGTTGTGAGTTCTTTTCTAGTCAGAAGGCAAGTGGTCTATCGCATTAGTTTTGAAGGCTTTGTAGTCAGCGTAAACACTCAAAGAGTTTAGGACGCGCATTCCTTACTACGAACTTATACAACCATCATAATTAATGCGATAAACCACTAGTTAGTAGTTGCGAGCAAGCGCAACTACTAACCCAGAATGTGTCGATTTTTCTCAAGCCAACGGTCAATGTCCCTCAAGACTTGGTTGGGGATCTCCCACGGGAAAAGATGGGCGGTATTAGGATAGCAGTGCGATTGGCAATCTTTGAGGTACCGAGATGTCTCTAAGCTAGCGTCAACTGTGATGTGGCGATCGCCTTCCCCAGCAAGTACAAGAGCAGGACATTGAATTTCTTCTAGGTCTACAAGTCGATTATACCCAGCCCCAATCGCGGTATAAAGAGCGCGAGTCGCAAAAGCAGAAGTTTGGAGATACGCTGGTACAGCTTCTTTTGCTATGTATTTGTACGCGGTAGGAGTGTGTTGTTGGATCAGGTAGCGGAAGAGCGATCGCTTGCCGAAAGTTTCAATATTCCACCGCCAATCTGGTTTTATGCAGCTTAAGAGCGCGGCAACACCAGTATAAAGATTATCTTGCCAACTCACAGGCGGATGATTGCCTCTGGGTCGGGCAGCAGTCGCCACCAAAATTAGCCCAGTGACTCGTTCAGGTAACCGTAGTGCCAATTCCATTGCTAGAATGCCACCAAGCGACCACCCCAATATCAGACATTTTTTGATTTGATAACGGTCTAGAAGCGCTTCCAAGTCGGTCAAATGGTCGTTCATATTAAAATTGCCATTAAACCGACTTTTGCCGTATCCGCGCAAATCTGGGGCAATAGTTTGAAAGCGTTTTGATAAGTGATTGGTAAAGACAGAAAGACTAGAACCGGAACCAGGATGACCGTGCAAGCAGAGAATCGGGAAGCCTTGACCTTGAACGTGGACGTTAAGGTTAGCAGCAGATGAAGCTGTATTCTTATGGCGATTGATCATTTATGAGTAATTTATAGTTCGTTTTGAGTTACTACTTAGGAAGTACGTAAGCTCTACGGGCAGGCGCTCTCGGCGCGTAGCGTTTGTACAGGAGATATAATGAATTAGGATTTTTCTCTATATCCTCCCGCGTAGTTAATCACGCACATCTGCCTGTATGTGTTGTGAATTCCAAAAGCAACTCCCGTCACCTTAAAAGCAGGGTTAAACATATTTGTTCTATGACCGCGATCCGGTACCCCATCATCAATAATTAATTGCATAACAATATTCTGTGCTGTGTGGGAACCATAGCTAATATTTTCCCCAGCGGTGAGTTTCCAAGTTCCGTAGCGCTTGAGGCGAGTAAAGGGATCACTCTTATCGCTGCCTTTGTGACCAAGAATACCTTTTGAACCTTGGTCTTTGACATGATCCTTAGCCGCCAAAGACATTCCTTTGGATGCCGTTAAACGTCCCACCGGACGGACTGATTTAAGAAAGGCGATCGCCTCATCAACCGCTTTGACTCCTTCCTGTGTTTGCAAATAAGTATGACTCGAGATTCTAACTCGCTTGCCTTCAAAGCCTTGTTTATACTTTTCCAAAACAGCAGCATAAGCACTGGGATTTGTTCTCGCCTTATTCATTTCCACAATCACTTGTTGTTCAAGGCGCGAAAGAGTCTTCCCGCGTGGTAACACATCAGGATTTTCTTCAGGAATATTAGGTACAGAGAAATCAAATTCAAACAATTTATCACACGATGTGGTTAATAGAGCGATGGGCGTAAACATCCAAAATACCATCCGACGCATCAACGACCTCATAGCTTTAGACCAACCAGTCAATATGTATTTAGATTCATGATTTTACAACTGGTTTCCAGATGGCTATAGCAATCCTAAATCATAAGCCCTACGATCTGCCGCTACGTGAACAATAGATTCCCGACTTCTTCAAGAAGTCGGGAATCTAAGCCTTGTTTATTCAACAATTAATAATTTTTTGCTAGAGATACTGAGCATTAAGGCGTTTTCCTAAGCATTGCAACAAAAAATAACGCGCTTGTTGATGCAATACAGTTCAGTTAACGATTGATCCTCCCTAGCCCTCCTTAAAAAGGAGGGAACTAAGCCCCCTTTTTTAAGGGGGTTGGGGGATCTTAACAAAACTAAACACCACTAACTGAACCGTATTGCTTGTTGATGTTAATAGTTTTTAGAAGTTGTCGGAACAATGGGCGTTGGTCTACCTTTTGGTCTACCTTGAAGTACCGCAAAAAGAGCACGTATCCACTGCTGTGCTATAAACTTATTGCCTTCATCGTTAAAGTGGAGACCGTCGTCACTAAAAATATCGCCCTGTTTCAATCGAGCAAGTACTGCGGCGTGCATATCAAGGAAGAAGATTCGCTTACCCCGTGCAGAGAGCTGCAGTACACGCTGCTTAAGAAATGCGTTGGCTTTCGTTTTCGTTTGACTAGTATCAACACCCTTCTGAATCTCCCATTTAAACGGGGGAATTGAAGCGACCACAACTCTGGCGTTGGGACGTAATAACAAGATATCATCGATAATTCCTTGAAGGGATTTTGTGAGAAACTCTGAGGTGTTATCGCCTCGTACATCACTAGCAAAAAAATCATTGGTGCCAAGCATTATCAGCACCACATCAGGCTTGGTCGCTTGAACCCAGTCCGAATGCTCCCTGGCTTTCCCTCCCAGGAAGGGAGACGAACATTTGATTTCGGCTGTTGCAACACCTGCGCCGCCGACCAACCACCATGACACTCATTATCGGGGTCAGTATATGCGCCATCTTTTTTAGTTCCCACCCAGTCTATGGTAGATCCAAGTTTGGTCTGTGCCACCGCACTACGCAGAACGGCAATATTATTTGCACATAGAGAGTCTCCTAAGGACATGACTTTGGTAGCTGCGGTGGCAGTTCCAACCGGGAGAAAACACAGTAGTATGGCAGCTAGACTAACATTACTCCACCGAGCATGGGCTGTTTTTTCGCAAAAGCACTCAATACTCTTCTCTATGCTTAACAAACGGCGGATTTGATTTTGGATAGCCATTATGTTCCCCATTTGATTTATCAGCGTACTCTTGTACTGCTAAGATCGCGTGTCGTTTTCTGTTCCAATGCTTACTCTAACTTCATTAAGCGTCATCAAAAAAAGAGTGAAAACTATTTATATAGTTTTTATGATTTATATAGTATTTATCATTGATATTGAGCGGACTTGATATGATATCTTTGAACGCAACTCCTTGCACTTAGTTGTGAAGTATGTGGAACTAATTAAGCAACCAATACGTCATCATAGCTAGAGTTGTGATTCATACTTCTTGCAAAAGTCTTTTTCTGACTCATTCTTAATAGAAAACTCCCGTTATCATGCATAAGCATTTAACGGGAGATTGCCAACAAATTTCAATTTTTTACCGCGATGCACCTCAAGGTAACTCGTTCGGGCTGGGAAGAGAGAATAGGAAAGAAACATTTCGCATTCTCTATTCCCGACCCCAAAGAGTGATGTTTAATTACGCCTACTAACTGCTGCAATTGATTTTTCTTCATACCCTGCTGCGTAATTAATCACGCACATGGTTTTGTATTTAGCGTGACTTCCATAAGCAACCCCAGCCACTTTAAAATTGGGGTTAAAGATGTTTTTTCTATGCCCGCGATTCGGCACTCCATCATCAACAAGTAATTGCATGACGATTTCCTGTGCCGTACTAGGACCATAGCTGATATTTTCCCCAGCAGTAGATTGCCAACTTCCATAGCGGTCGATACGAGTAGATGGGTTGCTGCCATCGCTGCCTTGGTGACCTGTTGAACCTCTTGAGCCATTATCTTTGACATGATCTCTAGCACCTAGAGACATTCCCACAGATGGAGTTAAAGGACTAAGAGGACGAGCTGACTGAAGAAATGCGATCGCCTCATCAACAGCTTTCACACCTTCAAATGTTTGCATGAAGAATTTATCCGAGATTTTGACTCGCTTACCTTGAAAGCGCTGTTTATAGTTTTCCAAGACAGGGATGTATCCCTTGGGATTTGTCCGAACCTTATTCATTTCCATAATTACCTGTTGTTCCAATGAAGACAGGTAAGTTGACGCTGCGGCTGTGGTAGTAGGATTCGCTTTTTGAGCTTCACTAGGGGGGCGTTCCAACGTATTGTTTGCCACAGATCGGCTAGATAGAAATAGCTGAGAACTGCAAGTTGCGATCATAGCGATAGGGAACAACACACAAAATCCATTGCGACGCATTAATAACCTCACGATTTCTGTTCTATTGAGTTAATGGAGTTGCCTTGGATGCACAGCGTTTTACTGATGTTAATAATCAGTAGTTCTCGGTTTAATAGAGAACTTAAATAGAATTTGCAAATTTGTATTCTTTGTAACCTTTTGAACAACATACAGGAAACACCCAGCCTAGCGAAATAGACCTTAGGAGGGATGACTTGCCATACAGGCATTCCGTACGTATGTTTTTTTATGTTCAAAATAGCACTTATTAACTAGTGGAAATTTATCTAATACGAGTCAATACGTTCTCCATATCCGATAGCTGCAATGCACCGGATAGAGTTTGACCATTCATCACAAAAAAGGGAGTCCCAGAAAGTCCCAATCTCTCGGCAAGCTGTATATCTTTCTCAATTGCAGTGTCGGCGTAAGAGCGATCGCCCTTATCGGCGCGGCTTTGCCGTTCGCCCTTATCGGTGCTGCTTTGGCGATCGCCCTTATCGGTGATGCTTTGGCGATCGCGTTTAAATTTTTCGAGATCCAAATTTAGATTTTCGGCGATATCTAAATACAATGGCTCACCCAGTTCTTTTTGATGGGTAAAGAGTGCGTCTTGGTATTCCCAAAATTTACCTTGTTGCTGTGCTGCCCAAGCAGCTGTAGCGGCTGGCATCGCTTGAGGATGAATAGATGTGAGAGGGAAATGTTTGTAAACCAAAGTGACCTCATCCTTATGCTTTGCCATAAACTGTTTTAGGGTTTTATGCGCCTGGGCACAATAGGGACATTCAAAATCTGAGAATTCTACCAACAAAATCTTGGACTGCGGTGAGCCAGTCGTGGGAGACTCACCAATCACTTCTTCGGGATTGGTTTTCATTTGACGCACAAATGCTTGCTGTGCTTGCTGTATTTGTGCTTGTTGTTTTTGTTGGTACGCTTGTACTGATTCTATGAGGGCTTCCGGGTGTTCCCGGATAACCTGTAAGATTTGCTGTTCTAATTGTGAACTGATGCGATTCGCTGCATCTGCGGGAGGTGCGCAAACCAGCACTAAACACAATATGCATAGTGCTGGTACACTACGTAGCCACTCAATATTTTTACTTAGCCAGTAGGAAAATGCACGCATACAGAAACGGATGGTGTAGACAATTTCTACCATCTCTTAGTATTCCCTGAGTTGGGTAGTATTGATTAGTCAAAATTACGCATCACTTAGAGGTTTTGTATAAACTCTAGTAATACTGTTGTAAAAAATACTTCAGTGTGTCAGGGAAAAGTGATATATATATAGGTTCTCTAAATTCTGATCTCACGAAATCAGCGCTTTACAGAGGTTGATCGATTGACTGTGGAAACCTGGCGAAAGTCCTGTAGCGTAAAGGGTGCAGCGTTTTGCGCTACGACAATATCTAAGAGGCAAGAGCATTTTTACCTAATCGTTCTCAGGTGGCATACATCAAATGCAGGCGTGGCTCAGCGATAAGCTAGAAATAATGCCATCTTGCCTTAGGGGGAAACAATCGTGCAATCGATTCAAGACAAGATCATAGAGAAGTTGCAATTTTTGTCATAAGCATATCTAATCAGGTGCTGGATTTTGTATCTTTGGCACAGGCAACTTTCACCCCACCCCTTACCCCTCCTCCGCAGTCGCCTCAACGGGGGGAACCCCCGCACGGCGCTGCTCTCCGCTTGCGGGGAGGGGAGGTTTTGGCGTTAGCCAAAGCCGGGGTGGGGTTTCGCCTGTATGACAACGAAGTGACAAGCGCAATAGAAGTAAGCCTTAGTAGGGTGCGTTATGGACGGAACGTCCTAACGCACCGAAAACCTGGGATGGTGCGTTGTGCTACGCGACAACACACCCTACAGAAGGGATAATTTATTTTTTGCTACTCCCTAAGCCTTTTGATTTTCACAAATCAAATAGGATTGCTCTAGCTGCTATCTACTCCGGAAAAATCAGAGCAGAAGTTGTTTAAATATGTAACAAGCTCCCAAATGCCTCAAGCGGCGATCGCGTCGTCGTTCGTTAGTATTACGGAGTTATATTAATGAGTGAGTGGCATTGGCAACTCCATCAGCCGTTAATCGGTCAACTTCCTGCATGAGCGCAGATTTTCCAAATTACCTGCAATCTGTGTGTGATACCTACCAGCATTGGTGGAGACTGTACACGATCACAGATGTGGAAGGGAGTAAAACAGCACAGCGGCAAGAAAAGCCGTTGCCGTTTGATTTTGGCTTGATGGTGCAAACGGTGGAGGCGAAGCAGCAGGAGAGAGGCGAGACGCCAGAGAAAACAGAACAGAAAACAGAACGCTTGCCAGTGCAGGAAGGAATACGTAAATATGCTGACAATCATGTGCTACTGGTAGGAAGACCAGGTTCGGGGAAATCCACGGCTTTAGCGCGGCTGTTGCTGGAAGAAGCGCAGGAAAAGATCCCCCCTCAATCCCTTACGAAAAGGGGGGAAGAGGAATTGAGTCAAAACCCCCCTTAGAACGCAGGGAAGAAGAGTTACAGTCAAAACCCCCCTTTTCAAGGAGTGCGGGGGATCTCATTTTGGGAGGTTAGGTCAAATCCCCGTACTGGTAGAGTTGCGGCAATACAAAACTTCGGTGCTGGATTTGATTCGACAATTCTTGAGGCGGCATAAGTTACGCCTAGAGAGTGCGGACATTGAAACGCTGCTGGATGACGGGCAATTTTTGCTGCTGGTGGATGGGGTGAACGAGTTGCCCAATGAAGAAGCACGGCGAGACTTAAAAAACTTTCGGCAGAATTACCTGAACACGCCGATGATTTTCACCACGCGAGATTTGGGCGTAGGTGGCGATTTGGGCATTGAGAAAAAGCTGGAAATGCAGCCGTTGACAGAAGAACAGATGCAGCAGTTTGTCCGCGCGTATTTGCCAGAACAAGTTGAGGAAATGCTGCGGCGGTTGGGTGGAAGGTTGCGGGAGTTTGGACAAACGCCGCTGCTGCTGTGGATGCTGTGTAGCTTATTTCAACAAACGGGCAATGTCCCGCCGAATTTGGGTTTAGTGTTTCGCTGCTTTGCCCAGAGTTATGACGGCAAAATTAAAGATGATGTCCCGGTTTCTGGTGAGTCGCGCCGCTGGTGGCAGGAGTTATTGCAGCATTTGGCGTTTGCCATGATGCAGGGAAAAACGCCTACAGAGTTGCGAGTCACGATTGACAAGCGAGAAGCGGAAGCAATTTTTGAGAAGTTTCTTCAGGGCAAAGTTGATTATCCTGCGAGTCGGGCGAAAGAATGGTTAGAGGATTTGCTCAAGCATCATTTAATCCAAGTTGCCAGCAATGAAAAAATAGAGTTTCGCCACCAGCTGCTTCAGGAATACTACGCCGCAGAATGTTTACTCCAGCGCTTTACTAATATTAGTGATGAGAAGTTGAAACGGGATTATCTCAATTATTTGAAGTGGACAGAACCTTTAGCGCTAATGTTGGCGTTGGTGGAGAAAGAGGCGCAGGCGTTGCGGGTAGTGAAGTTAGCCTTAGATGTGGATTTGCAGTTAGGGGCAAGGTTGGCGGGGGAGGTGAAGCGAGAGTTTCAGGAAAAAACAGTTGATTTAATTTTAGGCTTACACATTCATAAATTAGTCAAGATAGAGTTTTTGGGTATTACACGCTCTAAGTATGGGGTTGCTTTTTTAATTAACTCATTACAAGATGAAGATTCATCTGTTCGTGAGAGTGCCGCATCTGCGTTAGGAAAAATTGGTAGTGAATCGGCAGTCAATGCTCTGCTTAGTGCTTTACAAGATAAATATTTATCTGTTTATGAGAGTGCCGCATCTGCGTTAGGAAAAATTGGTAGTGAATCGGCAGTCAATGCTCTGCTTAGTGCTTTACAAGCTCAAAATTCAGAAATTCGTAGGATTGCTGCATCTACGTTAGGAAGAATCGGCAATGAATCGGCAGTCAATGCTCTGATGATTGATTTACAACATGAAGATTCATTTGTTTGTGAGAGTGCCGTATCTACGTTAGGAAGTATCGGTAATAAATCGGCAGTCAATGCCCTCGTTAGTGCTTTACAACATGAAGATTCATCTGTTCGTTGGAGTGCCATATTTGCATTAGAAAAAATTGGTAATGAATCGGCAGTTGCTGCCTTGATAACTGCTTTTTTACAACATGAGGATTTCTTGGTTCGTTCGAATGCTGGATTTGCGTTAGGAAAAATTGGTAATGAATCGGCAGTTGCTGCCTTGATAACTGCTTTACAACACGAAGATTTATTTGTTCGTTTTAATGCTGCATCTGTATTAGGAATCATCACCAATCAATTGGGAATCAATTGCTCGATACTCTAAACAAACTCAATCGAACTATGTCAGAAACTCCTAAATATGATTTCCGTGGGTCAAACATCGGCAACTTTGCAGATACTGTACAATCAGGTGGTCGCCAGCAAGCTATTCAACACAACTACGCGCCCGAACAGAAACAAAATCTTATTGAAGCAGCCAAAGAAATTCAGCAATTACTAGATCAACTGTCTCAGACTTACCCAACTACCACTGAATCTCAAAAGCAAGCCGTTGTCAATCAAGCAATAGCTCGTATTAAGCGCGACAACCCAACCACCTGGCAGAGGTTACGCAGTGCTACCGAGGCAGCATTAATTGAAGCATTCAAGGAAGTGCTTGATAACCCGTTCGTGAATATCACGGTTGCAGCTGTTGAAGGTTATAGGCACGCTGAGTAAGAGTTTATTTAGTCTTTGAGATGTGTTGGTGAGTCTCAGAATCTCGTTCACGAGTGGTGAAGACTCGGCGATGAGTGGTGAAGACTTGTGGATGAGTGGTAAAGACTCGGCGATGAGTATAAAACACTCGGCGACGAGTATAAAAGACTCGACGATGAGTAGTGAAGACTGAGCGACGAGTGTTAAATACTCGTTCACAAGTGGTGAAGACTCAGCAACGAGTATAAAAGACTCGCCAACGAGTGTTAGAACCTCGGCGATGAGTGTTAAAGACTCGCGAACGAGTAAGTAGGTAGGCGTAATTTTGTAGTAAGGGCTTTAGCCCTTGCCTTGTTCCCAGCCTCTGACTGGGAACACCATTGGCAGGCTCTGCCTGCCTTACTTGCGGCAGAGCCGCCCCAACCGCATTTCCAGGTAGAACCTGGAAACGAGATTTACGAGTAAGTAGGTAGGCGTAAATTTGTAGTAAGGGCTTTAGCCCTTATTCTTACTCTAAGCGCTAAAGCGCTCACTACGAACAAAGACCTATTCCGGCAATCCCTTAACTTGCATCAAATCCAAACCCCGCTCAAATATCTCATCAATCGGCAACATTTGCCCATCAGTCGTCATAAACTTATGGTCTTTCGTTGCCCGAATAGTCGAACCATCTTCTAAACAATACTCAAACACCTCTTGCTGTCCGCGATTATGCCACTGGACAACAGGTTGTGTGTAAACATTCCCGTTACTATCAACTGTATACACAGAGCATTCAATACTCTTTTCCACAATTTCCCCAATCGGCAAAAATCCATATTCCACCGTCAACACTTCCGTGTCATAGCTTAAGCAATATTCGGCAAACTTCACCATTTGCTCAAATAATTCTTCAGCAATTTGTTTTTTCACTCCATTTTTTGCAGCGCCATCTACAAACTTTTCTCGCTGCTTCATCATCTCGTCAACTTTCTTTTTCCCCATTGCACGGCGCAGCAAATCTGCTTGTCCTAGAGAATATCCAGCCATATCTTGAGCAATTTTCATGATTTGTTCTTGGTAAACCATGATTCCGTAGGTTTCATTCAAGATAGGTTCTAGAATTTGTGTTTCATAGTCAATATTCTCTCGCCCGTGCTTACGGTTAATAAATTTGGGAATCAATCCCGCATCTAGTGGTCCTGGTCGATACAGTGCCAAAATAGAGGAAATATCTTCTATGTTGGAAGGCTTCAAATCGCGGACTATTTGCCGCATTCCGGAAGATTCTAATTGAAATATGCCTTCTAATTCACCTGCTTCTAAAAGTTCGTAAGTCTTTTTAACGTCTTTTGGTAAGGTGTTAAATTCGCCTTTCGCTAATATCCTTTGAGCTTTTCTTTCTTGACTGGTTATTTCATAAGGGTCAATTTTAAATCCGTGTTTCTCTTCAATCAAATCAATGGTTCTCTGAATCATCGTGAGATTTTTCAAACCCAGAAAATCCATTTTCAGCAAACCCAGTAATTCTAAGTCTTCCATGAAATACTGGGTAATCACAGAACCGTCGTTATTTTTTTGCAACGGTACAATTTCATCTAATGGATCAGCAGAAATCACCACACCCGCTGCATGCACACCAAAGGTTTTGTTCGTTCCCTCAATACGAATTGCCATGTCAACCCAATGGCGTACCATTGGATCATTGTCATATTTTTCTTTAAATTCTGGTGCTGGTGTTGCGTCGGAAATCATCACCTTGAGTTTGGTGGGTTTTCCTCGGGAAACAGGAATAAGCTTTGCCATTTTGTCTGAGTCCCCATAGGGAATATTTAACACTCTGGCAACATCTTTTAATACAGCTTTGGAAGTTAGGCGGTTAAAGGTAATGATTTGAGCAACTCTTTCTTTACCATATTTTTCTGTCACATAATCAATGACTTTATCTCGTTGTTCGATACAGAAATCCGTATCAATATCAGGCATGGATTTCCGGTCTGGGTTGAGAAATCTTTCAAACAGCAGTCCATGATGCACGGGGTCAATGTTAGTAATTCCCATGGTATAAGCAACTAATGACCCCGCAGCCGAACCGCGACCTGGTCCAACCGGAATATTATTATCTCTCGCAAATTTGATGTAGTCCCACACGACTAAAAAGTATGTGGAAAAACCCATCTTCTGAATCATTGTGAGTTCATATTCCAGTCTTTCTTTATAGACTGTGTCAACTTCATTTCTCGATTTGCGATTTAATTTTTGTAAGAGTCCTTGCCAAGCAACTTCTTCGACATAAGTGTCGGCAGTGTGACCAGATGGAATGGGATAATTGGGAAGGCGAGGCGTATCCAGAATTTGGTAAGGCTCAACTTTCTCTGCAACTTCGACTGTGGTTGTCACTGCTTCCTCAATGACATCATCCGGCAAATGGTCACGAAATAGCAGCTTCATTTCTTCAGCGGATTTGAGATATTCTGTACCGCTGTAACGCATTCGCTTATCTTCAGAAATCAATTTGCCAGTTTGAATGCACAGCAAAGCATCGTGTGCTTCAACGTCGTAACAAGAAATAAAATGGGAGTCGTTCGTGGCGACAATTTTAATATCTAGCTCCCGCGCAATTTTAACAATTTCTACATTGACAATGCGGTCTTCTTGGGAGCCGTGGTCTTGAATTTCTAAATAATAATCTTCACCAAAGGTTTCTTTATACCACCGGGCAACTTTACGTGCAGCCTCTAGTTTGCCGCTGAGAATTGCTTGGGGAATTTCCCCACCTAAACAAGCACTCGTTACAATTAAGCCTTCATGGTATTCTTTTAATAAGTCTTTGTTGATGCAAGGACGGGAAAAAATTCCTTTACCCTGCACACCTTGAAGGTTGGAAAGTGTTGTTAGTTTAACTAAATTTTTGTATCCTTTTGTATTTTTAGCTAAAACAACTTGATGATAGCGGGGACGGCGTTCTTGTTTTGTGATATCGCCGTTGATGATATACATCTCGTTGCCAATAATTGGCTTGATATTTTTACTGCGACAGATTTTAATCAGTTCGATCGCACCATACATGACACCATGATCTGTCAGGGCTATTGCTTTGATTCCCAGTTCGATGGCGCAATCGACTAAATCTGGCAGTTGACTTGCTCCATCAAGCAGACTGTAGTCACTGTGAATATGTAAAGGGACGAAGGACATATGCGTTTCCAACTAGCAGCCAAAAGTAGAAGCGTTTACCAGGGTAACGCAGTTTGTCGCCGCGTGCGATTATCTTATCCGGAATCTTTGATCTCCAAAGTGATGCTTTAATAATCGCATTGCGAACTGAGCGTCTTGCATGAACGAAACAGACAGCATCGACAAGCCTAATACTAAACCTCGCCCTTGGTGGCAAAGAATTCCGCTGACTTTACAAATTGTCATCGCGCTCATTCTGGCGATCGCATTGGGTGTTGCATTGGGTGCAGGAAACCCTAGCCCAGCAAATAAAAGCTTCATAGAGACTTTAGCAATTCCGGCTGAATTGGTGCTAAAAGCTCTCCGCGCCCTGGCGACGCCGCTGATATTGATGGCAGTATTGCATACCTTCATGACAACCAGCATCCCTGGTACAGCAGGACGGCGTTTAGCGGTGCTGCTGTTTACTAACACGACAGTCGCGATTGTGATTGGGCTTTTCGTGGCAAACGTCCTGCGCCCTGGGACTTGGGGAAATTTGGCTGCACCAAGCGGTGGACAAACAGCTCCGAAAAGTTTCGATCCGTGGGGACTGTTGAGAGACGCTGTACCACAAGCTATCCTTCAGCCTTTGGTTGATAACAATGTCATCCAGCTGATCGTTATTGCTCTTTCCTTCGCGATCGTCCTGCGGGCAATAAAATCAGAGCAAGTTGCCCAACGCAAGAGAGGATACCAGGCGATAGAGGATGTCATCGGCATTTTGTTTGAAGCTATCATCCGCATCCTGCATTGGGTTATTGCCCTGGTGCCATTAGCAGTTTTTGGAATAGTTGGTAAAACTGTTGCTGAAAAAGGCTTTGAGCCGTTTAAATCTCTAGGCGCGTTTGTCGTGGCGGTTGTGGTGGGGTTGGCGTTGCAAGCTTGCTACTACCTGACTAGGGTGAAATTTGGTTCTTGGGTTAACCCAGTAAACTTTCTGCGTGGCGGTACTGATGCCTTTTTAACAGCGTTCTCAACTGATTCCTCAGTAGCGACGATGCCCATCACCTTTGAGGTTTTGCAGACAAAAATTGGTTTACGGGAATCTTCTGCTTCTTTGGGGGCGTTAGTTGGCTCAAATTTCAACAATGATGGGACTGCGCTTTATGAAGCGATGTCTGCGCTGTTTATCTCCCAGGTGATTGGACAAAATCTGAGTATCCCGCAGCAGTTCGTTGTCATCCTCACGTCGATTTTTGCATCGGTGGGTGCAGCAGGTATCCCAGAAGCTGGGTTGGTGACGATGACACTGGTGTTCAGTTCCGTTGGCTTGCCCACACAGTATATTGCTTTGTTGCTTACAGTGGATTGGTTTTTGGATCGCTGCCGCACTGTGATCAATGTTATGGGGGATATGACTGTCAGTGCGTTACTCGATGGCAAAAAGCCCCGTTCCCTTGACGAGGCTTAGTCAAAATAAGTCAAAAATAAAAAGTCAAAAATTTTTACTTTTGACTTTTGACTTTTTCTATTCACTGCTATCTAATTCTGTTGTGGTCCTTTTGCGTCACACACCTTAGCCCAGCACCGTTCTAAAAGTTCCATTCTATGTAGATGCGCGAAGCGACGCGGGCTTAAAACCAGCTTTGTTTTGTCACTGAAGACGGGCTGATTGAGATACTGCCAAAAAGGAAATTTAATTTTGCTGTTTTCGTGAGTCATACAAAGAGGACAATACGATAGAACGGTTAATTCAGTGCAAATATGTATAAAATACAACAGCTACTGATTCCTGAGTTAAAGGTTACATAATACTTATTCGACTGTCGTTGTGGCAAACACGGAAGATTTTCCAACTTTTGGATGATGTCAACAGCAGCTTTTTACTTATACTTCTGACCAGATATATAAAATCTGCTAAATTAAGCTGTTGCTGATTTTTTGTGGGATGGGCGTCTCGCCCGTCTGAGATTTGGGCGCGCTAGAAGCCATTGGTGTCAATTTAAGCTGAAAGCTTTGTAATTACGTGACATCGTAGCTTTGTGCTTGCCCACAATTTTCGCTTCACCCCACCCCGGTTTTGTCTTGCGCCAAAACCTCCCCTCCCCTTGGTAAGGGGAGGGGTAAGGGGTGGGGTAAAGCCAATGTGGAATAAAGGTTTAAACGTGATTGTTGACACGCATGGCAACTGAGAACAGCCAGAAGAGCCAAGAGTAACTTTTGACTCTTGACTCTTGGCAATCCTTATAATAAAGTATGCAATTTACCAAGCGTTACTTAATAATGATTGCCCGTTTTGCGATGGTGAATGGCTGTTACGGCATCGGGTTTAAGTAATTTACCGTTGTCAACAGTTGCATACACTACCCAATGGTCGCCACATTCCATGCGTTTGTTGACAGAACACTCAAGATATGCTGAAGCGTCAGTGAGGACGATGCAGCCGTTATCCGCAACATCTGTAGGAAAACCTGCAAATCTCTCTTCTCCTGGGGCAAAAGATTTGCGGAAGTGTTTCATGTATTCCTGTTGATTGCCTTCAGGCAGAATATTTAAAACAAACTTACCGCCTGGATACATTAGGGTATCAATTGCCCGGTCTTTGGCAATAGCAACGGTAAGACCGGGTGGGTTAAACGTGGCTTGAGAAATCCAAGACCCCATCATTCCAGTAGAGACTTCTCCAAGCTTTGCCGTCACGACGCAAACTGATCCGACAATCCGACCGACAGCTTGTTCAACAGGAGTAGCTGCTGGTTGAGCCAAACGTAGTTTTTTAGCTTTTCTTAGGGTTTGAGCAAAGTCTGTACCTGTTTCTTCACACTGCTTGAGAAGGACATCTGAGGGTTTAAACTTCACTTTCATACTGTCAAACCCAAACCGATATCCCGCATCCCGGAGTTTGCCTTCGATTAAGTCAAAAGCTTCGCCACTCCATCCGTAGGAACCAAACACTCCAGCGAGTTTGCTGTTGTCACTAATCGATAATACAATACCCAAAGCAGTGTGAATCGGAGTCGGCGCATTACCACCAATGGTGGGAGAACCGATGATAAAACCATCAGCTTTTTCTACGGCTGCCTTGATTTCTTCAGGTTGAGCAAATTCGCAGTTGATAGATTCTACAGCCACTCCTCCTTTGGTTAAACCAAGGGCGATCGCCTGCGCCAGAGTTGCTGTATTTCCATAAGCTGAAGCGTAAAGTAGGGCAACGGTAATCTCGCGCTCGGTTTGAGAACGGCTCCATTGCTGATAAGCTTGCGTAAGTTCCACCAAGCCGTATCGTACTACTGGACCGTGAAGGTTACCATACATTCTCACTTGCAGTTCTGATATTTTCTCGAGAGCTGCTTGTACGTGAGTTGCATGAGGAGCCATCAAGCAATCGAAGTAGTAGCGCTGGTCTTCCTTGAGAACGCCCCAGTCTTCATCAAAGACTTCTTCACCACAGAGATGGGCACCGAATAGCTTATTGCTGTACAATATCTGGGTTTGCTGGTCGTAGGTACAAAGACCTGCGGGCCAACGAGGACTGGGGATGGGGATGCATCGCAACACATGACCCTTACCTAAATCCAGAGTTTCTTTCCCCCGCATCACCATGATGTTCAATTTGTGGTTGGGGAAAGTCGCACGCAAATTGGCAGCACCAGGAAGCGAACAGACAAAGGTCAGCTGTGGGGCAAGTTCTAACAAAGCTTTGAGGGTTGCCACTCGGTTGGGGTTAAAGTGACCTAAGATCACATAATCCAACTTTTTCAAGTCTAGAGACTGCTGGAGTGCCTCTATAAAAATTTGCGTGAAAGTTTCTGGGGGTGGATCAATAATTGCAGTTTTATCACCTTCGATGAAATAGCAATTCGAGGTGGTACCCTTTGCCAGCGCGTATTCAATTTCAAACCGTAAACGCGTCCAACTGCGTGCCCTGAGTACTGTGGTGTTTGTAGCGATCGCTAGAACTTGTACATCGCGCGGATTGGGATTGTTCATGGTTATTGAGTGAGGGAGGTTCTGAGATAGAGGGATGAATAATTAGTAATTCGTAATTCGTAATTCGTAATTACTCATTCAATTACGAATTACGAATTAAAAATTACGAATTAGTAGTAGTTGCCGACTTTGCGATGGCGAACAGCTGTGATTCCATCGGGTTTGGAGACTCGACCGTCTTGAACTGTGCAGTATACGAGCCAGTGGTCGCTGCATTCGATGCTGCTCACAACTTCACATTCCATGTAGGCGAGAGCATCTGTGAGAATGGGGCAACCGTTTTTCGCTGTTTGGGTTTTCACTCCGGCGAATCTATCAGCACCGGGTTGCAAACGCTTGAGGAACTGTTTCTTTAATTCTTGATAATTTCCTTCTTCCAAAACGTTAAGGACGAACTTATCACCCAGTTGCATCGAGGAATCAATCGCACGGTCTTTGGCAACAGCAACTGTAAATCCTAAAGGTTGTATGCTGGCTTGAGCAACCCAGGAAGCGAGCATTGCACCTTGGGCATCAGCCTTTTTGCTGGTGATAATGTACAATCCGTTGCTAATCCGACCCAATGCTTTTTCTAAGTTTGCATCGATGGACTTGATTTGCTTGATGTTGCGTTCGCGGACGAGCAATTGTCCTAAGTCCGTACCTGCTTCTTCACACAATTGGTGTGTGGCTTTGGTAGGAGTTTCTTTAATCCGGATGGCTGGGAAGGCTTCTTTGATGCCAAGTTCGAGAAATTTTCTCCGCAGTGGATCAATCGGTTCATCATCCCCACCGTAGCATTCAAACAGTCCGATAACTTGCTTGCTCTTAGCAACAGCGAGTAGTGAACTGATGCCAGCATGAGCTGCGGCGTTAGCGCTTGGGGGCATACCAATAATGATGCCAGCTGCCCTGCCTGCGAGTTCTTGGATTTCTTGGATCTCAGCGGAGGTGAGATCGATCATTTCGACGCCAACCTCAGTTTTCTGGACTCCATGAGCAATTGCTTGGGCAAGGCGTTCACTGTGTCCATAGCCGGAGACATAGAACAACGCAACGATTGTTTCTGCCTTGGCTTGTTTTTGGCTCCAACCTTGATAGCACTCCCTAAGGACATCAAGATGGTGATATAATAAGGGTCCGTGTCCGTTGGCGATGATTCTAATTTTGCCAAGGTCGCCCATTTTCTTCATCGCATTGAGCAAGGAACGGGAATTGGGACCCATCAAGCAATCGTAGTAGAATCGAAAATCTGGTTCAATCGCTTCTAGGTTGACGTCAAAGGTATCATCACTGCAATAGTGCATCCCAAAGGCGTCACAAGTGAAGAGAGTTTGGGTTTTGTGGTCGTAGCTGAATATTGTATCGGGCCAGTGCAGGTTAGGCGCACTCACGAATTCTATTTCGTGTCCTTGACCTAAATCTATGCGATCGCCACTTTTGACAATTCGCTTGGAAAATGGATCATGTACTAAGTTTTCCAGAAACTGGAGTGCGACTTTTGACGCTAAGACGGTAGCTCTGGGAGCTAACTGGAGAACGTCTTCAACTAAGCCGCTGTGATCTGGCTCTGTGTGGCTAACAATAATGTAATCAATCGCCTTCGGGTTGATCAGGCTTTTGAGCGTTTCTAAATATTGGTCCCGAAACTTGGTGTGAGAGGTGTCAACAAGAACTGTCCTGTCACCCCGGATGAGATATGAGTTGTATGTTGTACCGTTTTGTAATCCGAATTCTATATCAAAGCGATCGCGGTCCCAATCTAGACAGCGAATTGCTGTTGTGTTAGGAGCTATTTCGACCGTTTGTATTGTGAGCCGTTTTTGGACGTTCTCTGCAAGCGCTACCATTCGTCGTCTCCAAGCACAAATTATCAGTCTTCTTTTCTGCCTCTATTTTGCTCATAATTAGTTTTGTAAAGTTGTCACAAATTTTATTTTTTATAAAATTCAAGATGTAGTTATAATTACTATTTATTGGCTTATTTTTTTACTTAAAAATTGTTATTGTTAGTCTTGAAATCGAGACGTAATTATATCATTTTTTTCATTAATTTCCTGAAATATTTTACTTAAGAATTGTTGGCGAAATGATATTTATGTCAACTAATTTGTAGCAAAAGACATAAATTTTGTAACCGTTGTGTTTAATGAGCCAGACGCGTGCGGTTAAAACCGTAGGCTAATAGTTGAAGTCCACTAAAGTGGAGTGAAAATATCGTCACGTGAAGTATTTTAGATCCCCCTAAATCCCCCTTGGAGATCCCCCTCCCGTCCCCCTTAAAAAGGGGGAAGCCAGAAGATGCTGCGCTTTGGATATCACGGGGGACTTTGAAAGGCTTTTTGCCCCCCAACTTATCGGGGGTTGGGGGAACTGCTTCAAATTTTGGTGTTATTAGCAACTTTCCAAACATCCTCTAAGCTAGAGTGCAGCTATTTCGCTCTTAAACTGTCATCACGCCTATAAGGAAGTACCAAAAAATAAATTATCCATTATGTAGGGGGGCTTCCGGCACACGACAGTTGAGGTTTTACATACAGGACTAAAATGCGCCGTAACGTACCATTGTTTCTTGGATCACTACAAATTGGAGATTTTTTTAATTGGAAGTCCCTAAGAATGCATACTGTTAGCAGTTAGGCGTGTTGGCAGTATTGGTTTTCTTAATACCGTACCTTATGAATGCGTGAATTGCTTACTAGGTTTTTTCCGTAAAACTGGTAGATGCTACGGTATAAGTAATATAGAAATATCTACAATTAGATAATTTATGGAACCAGCAACACTGACAGCAGCTGCGATCGCCACTTTAGCATTTAGTAAAGCCATAGAAAAAACCGCAGAAACCCTGACAGCAAGCGTATTAAACAAGTTAAACAATCTCCGCGAAAAAATTTGGCAGAGGTTCAAAGGTAATCAGAAATTAGAACAGACGCTGGCGAAAGCACAGAAAGAAGGTGCAAAAGCAGATGTTGATTTAATCACTGCTTACTTACAAGTCGCAATGGACACAGATGCAAAATTTGCCCAAGACATTCAACAGCTTGCCCAAGAAATTAACCAAGAAATTAATATAGATAAAATTGAAGGACGCAATGTCCAAAATGTTTACGGTGGTGAAGCTTTTCAATCTAATGATGCTAATGCTCCCACCTTTCAAGGCGGCAGTGGTCACAACATTACCTTTAACAACTACAATACTCCCCCTTCTTGACTACAGTCGCCCGACTGGGAGAATCGGGTAAAGTCAACTCCCATCAACTGGCGCGAAGTCTGCCAAAACAAATTCCAACAGCAACTTGATGTTAATCGTCAACGACGGCTAGCAACAGGAAGGGGATTTGAACTCGATATTTATGTACCTTTAGGACTGGTTGAGCGCAAACAACAGCCTCGCCGCAGTGAGGATATCTCACCTGAAAAGGGAATGGTTGCGTATCAACTTCCTGAGGAGGTTATCAAGACGACTTATGAGCATGAAAAATTTCTCACAGAGGTGATTGGAAATGGTTCTAACACCAAAAGCAAGAATATAGCCATTATCGGAGAACCAGGAGCGGGAAAGTCTACCTTGCTCGAAAAGATTGGCAAGTACTTAATTGAGCATAACGCCTTGCCGATCTATATTCCTTTGAGCAATTTGTCTGGAGACACGCTGAAAGAATACCTGCTGAAACGTTGGCTAGAAAATCCAATAACACTAAACCAACTGCAAGAATTGTTGCAGCAACAGCGGGTGTGGTTTCTGCTGGATGGTTTGGATGAGATGCAAGCTGCATCCTCTGTTGACGCTTTAAATAAGATTAGCCAAGATATTAGCAAACTTGCTGCGGCGCGAGTTGTGTTAACTTGTCGGCTGAATGTCTGGGATGCTAGCACTAAAAATCTGCTTGACTTTCAGAATTTCAAAACTGACGTGTTTAGCAGCGAGCAAGTACGGGATTTTATTCTGGCTTGGTTCCAACGGGCTGAGGAAGAGGACAAGGGAACAGAGGAACAAGGGGAACAGCTATGGCAAAAGCTGAATGAATCTGGAAGGGAACGCTTGCTTGACTTGGTAAAAAACCCCCTGAGATTAGCTTTGATGTGTCAAGTCTGGGACACGACTAAGGATTTACCAGAAACTCAAGCTGCACTTTACAAGCGATTTACACTATACCACTATGAATGGAAACAAGCTGAATTTTCAACAACGCTCGCGGAACAGAATGAGTTGAATGCAGCTTTAGGAAAGTTGGCACGGGAGGCTATTGCTTCTGGAAAAACCCGATTTCGCATTGGACAAAACTTTGCTTACCGGGTGATGGGGGAGACTCTATTTGATCGCGCTTGTCGTTTAGGGTGGCTGAACCAGGTAGATCGAGATAAACAAACAGATGAACCCTTCTATGCTTTCTACCATGCCACGTTTCAGGAATATTTTGCGGCATTAGCGATTGATGATTGGCACTTTTTCCTGAACCACGTCCCCAACAACCCATCCCAAGGAACTTATCGCATATTTGAACCCCAATGGAAGCAGGTGATTTTGCTGTGGCTGGGTTGCGAGGAAGTAGAACCAGAGCAGAAAGAGCAGTTTATAAAAGCATTGGTAGAGTTTGAGGATAATTGCAATAACTTTTATAAGTATCGAGCCTATATTCTAGCTGCAATGGGAATTGCTGAGTTTGGAGATTGTTGTAAAGCTGATGAAATCGTAGGGCAAATACTTAAATGGGGCTTGGGTTTTCACTTAGTTGGAAACGAAGCCTGGGCAGTACTGAAAGAGACACAGCGTACAAAAGCTATTGACACCCTAGTTAAGGATTTGCTCAGGTCTGTAGAAAATTTAGCAAATAAGCCAGACTCACTACGTTTTTCTTACTCAAACTACCGTCTCTTTAATCCAATATCAATGCTAGGGCAAATTGGTATAGGTAATGAAAAGGCGATTTATGCCTTAGCGAAACTGGTTAATTCAGGGCTGTTTCCTGGAGACATTATCAATCACGCTGCTAGCGTATTAAAGCAAATTTTTACAGGCAAAGAAAAAGAGATTAATGCTTTAGTGAATTTGCTGGAGTTAAAAGGTATGGACAAATCTCGTCTTACTCTTCGAATAGAAAGGTTAAGGCAAGCTGGTACAGGAAATAAAAACCTGATTGCTATATTAGTGAATATGCTTGCACCACAAAATTTTGATGACGATGATTTTTGGCAAATAAGAAAAAGTGTAGAGCAAAGCTCAGATAATCCAGTGATTAATGCCTTCGCGAAACTGTTGAAATTGAAAAATGTGTCTTATGACACCATTTGTCAAGAAGCATCTAAGTTAGTGAAAATAGAGCCAGACAATCAGATAGCAATTGATGTCTTAGTAGAACTACTAGAACTAACTGAAGTGGATGATGAAACCCGTCAGGGGGCAGCACATAGCTTAGGGCAAGTTGAGATAGGCAACCAAAAAGCTATTAATGCTTTAGTGAGACGGCTAGAGTTAACTGGTGTAGGTGAAGATACGCTTTACGAAGTGGTGAAAAGCTTAAGTTACATAGGCAAAGGCAATCAAAAAGCGATTGATGACCTAGTGAAACTCTTAGACTCAATAAGTTTGGATGATGATTATATGCTTAGAATAGTAGCAGAAAGCTTAGGAAAAATTGACCCAGGCAATGAAAAAGCAATTAATGCATTAGCAAATTTGCTGGTGTTAAAAGATGTAGATGACAATACGCTTAGGATAGTGGCAGAAAGCTTAGGAAAAATTGACCCAGGCAATGAAAAAGCAATAAATACTCTAGTAAAATTACTTTACTCAACAGACATAAATGATACTCTTTATTTATTAGTGCCAGATATCTTGAAACAAATTTTACAACCAAATCAGATGAAAACTGTTGTTACAAAATTAAAGGACTATTTAAGTAATTCTGAAGTATATCATATTGATGTGTATGAAGAAGTCCTCTGGCATTGCGCCCAAAATATGTCCTACCCAGCTTTTTATCAAGCTTGGTATCGTCGCTAGCAATTCGATTTGTTCGATATCGTTGGTGGCAAATTGCTTTGTGCTTGTTCTTGGGGCTATCCATCTTTGCTTTAGTTCGCTTCACAGTTTCACCTAGCGTGAATAATCCTGCTCATATCCAGCGACAGCAGTAAGTAAATTTTCCTCATCCCTGAGACTGGAAGTCTGGGGCTAAAATTAAGAAGTCGAAAAAAGATAGGTAATCGAAATAGCGAGTTGCTAATGACTTATCCGGAACTGCGTCAAAAAATCGAACAACAACTAGCCCAATTGCCACCCGAACAACTTTCTTTAGTCAGCGACTTCCTGGATTCCCTCCAAAGCAAAAGTACCATGAGTCAACGCCCACTTCGTCGGCTGGCTCCAATTAAACGAGGAACTAAGGCGGGTGAATTGCTGAAATTTGCTGGAACCTGGCAAGGCAATGATTTGGAAGACTGTCTTCGCTTGGTAAAAGAAACCCGTTCTAAAGCCCAGTTTTGATTTCTGTCGTATCTATTAGATACCAACCATTGTAGTTACATCATTAATAACACCCCTAATGTCATTGCCGCTCTGCAATCTCGTTCTGACAGTAACATCGCTATCAGTATCATCACTTACGGTGAACTGCTCTACATGACCGAAAAATCAGAACGACAAGCCCAAAACCTTGCTGCTGTTCAAGCATTTTTGATGAGTGTTGACTTGTATTTCATTGACGAAGAAACCGCTATTTTTTACAGTAGACTCAAAGCAGCAGTTTTTAATCAGTTTGCCCCTAAAGATAAAAATAAACGTCGGAGTACAAGTATTGGAGATTTGGGATTTGATGATCATGATCGCGCAAATTGCAGCAACAGCAATTCAGCACAATCTCATCCTTGTTTCTGCTGACAGCGATTTTGTCCGCATTCGGCAAGCACAACCTTTTCTGGTGGAATCTTGGTTATAAGTCAATTGAGCCACGCATTCTTACAGGGTAGTTCATGATAGATTCATAAAGCTTCATAAGTGGTATCATGACCACCGCTATCCCTAACTTTCCCAATCTAAAATTTTCTTCAAGCTCGATATCATTGAGTGCTATCTGCGCTCCGCGCAGCAGCGAAGCGATCGCACGGAGTGCCCGCCAAGGACGATCCTGTCAAATGAGCTAGCCAACTGCGTTTTGCTAAACTGAGAACACATCTTCGTACTGATTCAGGAGCCATGAGCGCTACAACTCTCCACTCCCTTACCCTAGAGGAGTTCCTGAAGCTCCCAGAAACCAAGCCAGCCAGCGAATATATTAACGGTGAGATTATTCAAAAGCCAATGCCGAAGGGGAGACACAGCCGCTTGCAAGGTAAACTCTGTGCAGCAGTCAATCAAGTTGCAGAGGACAAGAGGATTGCCTATGCTTTCCCCGAATTACGGTGTAGTTTCGGGGAACGCTCAATTGTACCTGATGTGGCTATATTTCTGTGGAGGCGCATACCATTTCTGATCGATGATCAAGTCCCTAATAACTTTGAACTACCGCCAGATTGGACGATTGAGATTCTCTCGCCAGAACAAAAACCCAACAAAGTGATTGGTAACATTCTTTATTGCTTAAAACATGGTAGTCGCCTCGGATGGTTTATTGATCCTGATGACTTCAGTATCTTAGTATTTCTCCGTGAACAACAGCCTTTACTACTTATGGGAGACGATTTATTGCCTGTGTTACCAGAAATTGAACTGACATTAACCGTCAATCAAGTTTTTGGATGGCTGAAGATGGGTGGCTAGCGCCATCTTTTAGTATCAGTTGAAAGCGACACGTAATTATAAAGCGTCAAACTCTTCAACACTTATCCCAGCTTGCCGTAAAATACTGCTAAGCGTGCCAACAGTAATTTCCCCATGATGAGGTAGGATCGCTGTACGGGTTCCTTCATCCGTAGATTTGGCAAACTTTACGTGACTACCTTTTTGGCTAACTTCCTCAAAGCCAGCCGCCTGTAAATTTACGTTTCACCTCACAATAAGCTAGTGGTTTAAGCGGCACCAACTTCTACCTCAAGTGTCTTAATTTGGGGAGTTATCGTAGCTACTGGTGGCTCAAAATGTAGTGACAAGGCTTCAGCTAGATTATTCAATGCCTCGCCTTCAGTCTCCCCCTGACTTGCAACATCAACTTCTAGGCATTGTGCTACAAACCAATTACCCTCCTGCCATACACTTGCAGTAAAAGTTCGTTTCATAACTTTTTTCTGTCATTATCTTCTGTGATATTTATTGTCTCACAGCCTAAGAATAATCTTCCTAGTCTCGCCAATCGCGCTGAAATGAACGTATCGGCAAAGGAGAGTCAAAAGCGATGGGGTAAGGAAGACTGTCAAAAGGGCGAGTGCGCCAATCTGGAATCCTTCGGCGTGACTTCTCGTCCTCATTCAATAGTTAATCGCCACATAATCTAATTCCACATATTCTATGATGGAGCAAATGAACGGCACTATAATTTCATAGTTGGAATAGATCCGCAAAACTCAGCAAGAAGCCTCCTTATTTAATCCTCGTTAGCAAAATTCGTCTGAACACAACTTTTGATAAGTTTGGAGTAAAACTTTTGAAGATGAAAACGTTGGAGGAAATGAAGCAAATTCTGAGACAGAATAAACCGCTGTTGCAGGAGCACTATCGAGTCACGCAGCTAGGCATCTTTGGTTCTTACGCTCGTGGTGAACAGACACAGGAGAGTGATGTTGATGTACTCATTGACTATGATCGAGCGCCTACCTTATTTAAGCTGGTAGAGCTACGCGACTATCTCAGTAGTGCGATGGCACGGAGTGCCCGCCAAAGGCGAACGGTATGAAGGTTGATATAGTGACGCAAAACGGTTTAAAGCCAAGAATCCGAGAGCGAGTGTTATCGGAAGTCGTTTATGTATGACTAAACGACAACTTTCAGAATTTCTCCAAGATATATTGGATGCCATTGCGGACATTGAAGCGTTTACAGACGGGATTGATTTTGAGACATTTCGAGTCAACCGCGAGAAAGTTTTAGCTGTTGTGAAGTCACTCGAGATTTTAGGAGAGGCAGTCAAGCGAATTCCCGACGACATCCGCAGCCAGCACCCTCAAATTCCTACCGAAAGCGGTGGCTGGTATGCGAGATGTTTTAGTGCATGAATATTGGGGAATTGATGTAAATGTTCTCTGGGCAACAGTTCATGAAGGATTGCCACCTTTAAAAGCAGTGATTGTTGAAATCACGAGAAACTTGCAGAATACTTAGGATGCTGAGGCTTTCCGTCTTGGCAAAGGAGAGTCAGAGGCGATCGCTGATGGCAGTTCCTTTGAAGCATCGCCTTGCTAGAATCCTTGAATATTACCTGCTATTGTCAGTTGGTACTCAGCAACTGCTTGGCAAAATTCTAAAAGTTGTTCTTCTTGAAAATCTCTCTTGGCGAAGTTAGCCATGACACTGACAAACTGAACATTTCCTAAGATATAGCCAACTGAAGAGTCTATTCTGTCTAAACTAGCCGTTCTTGGATCTAGCTGATGATTGTCCCAATGAGCCGTTGTCTCAGGATTATCTAACTTCCATCCAGTATAAGGGCATTTTCCATCCTGCTTTTCCCAAAGTTCTTTTAAATATTTCAGTGTGATAGTGCATTCCCGTCCATGAGTTTTTACTCGTCTTCGTGCTAATTTAAAATGTTGGCGAAACGGCGAATATTCATCTCGACGAGTTCCTAAAAATAAAGCTGTGGAGATGCACAAGGATGTTAAATCTCTATTAGTAAAATTGTCTGTACTCAGGCTTCTATATTTATAAACTTCAAAACAGAAGTTTATTAAATCTTCTTCAGTAAAAGTATTTTTTGCAAGATTAGGGATGACAGCAACGAATTGGATGTTATCCAGGATATAACCTTTAGTTGAGTCTATGCGATCTACACTTGCTCTGTTAGTGGTTAAAGCTGTACTCTCATAATCGGTCGTGCAAGGCAAAAGAACTAAATTCCAACCTGTGTAAGGGCAAATACCTTTTTGTTTTTCCCACAATCGCTTCAAGTCTGCTAAGGTTACACTGCATTCTTGCTTTGTGTGTTTTGCAGACTTTCTCATCACTTTCAAGTGATAGCGGAAAGGAGAAAAATCATCTCTTCTAATTATGTTTCTTAAATAAGATGTATCTTTATTAATCTTGTTTCCAAAATTAATTAAACCTTTAAACTTTCCATAACATATTTTAGAACAAAAATGCTGTCTTCCTAACCTTTCGCTCCTATTAAATTCAGCTAGTCGCTTGGTAAATTCCTTGCTACAAGCTGGGTTTTGGCAAGTCACAACTACTTTTGATTCAGCCATAAAAAACAAAATCCACCTAGCTATAAGTTTACCAGGTGGATTTCATATTTAAAATATAAGTGGAGCTTATGGGAATTGAACCCATGTCCGCAATGGGTATTGACCCCCCACTCATTCACAGGTTTAGCCTTTCTTACCCTCAAGGCGGGGAACGTTCATTATCCCGAACGGTAGGATGCTCTGGTTAAGTCTTAGCTAGCAAGCAAACCAGAGATACTTGCTAGAGCATCCGTTGGGGGTTGGTCTCTAGCCCTTAACGGAGTCAAACTAGAGACGCTCGAATCTGTTAGAGATTGTTAGGCAGCTGCTAGAGCTTGCTTACGAGCAAAAGGTACAATGTTGTTCGCATTTACTTTTTTTTTGAGTCTTTGATTTCCGAGAGACGACTCACTCTCGACCTGAATCATAGAGTAGCTTTCGCCACCACGTCGAAACCGTTAAAGCCCCGTGTGGTTTATATATATCATTATAATGTGCAATTTTGAAATGTGCCACTCAGGATTTTAGATTTTAGATTTTGAATAGGGTTTTCTGGTTCATGCCAGTACTGCGGAGAAACACAAGGTGTCTTTGTGGGAACTTGGTTGTTGACCATCAATGTAGTTGGCGCATAGGCTGATGTCTTTGTAACCGTTTTCCTGCAAACACATGATAAATTCATCTCGCCCAAACCAGTGCAGAGGAAACCGTTGTAACTCTGTGGCAATGAGTTCTCCGTTTTTCCACTTCTCGTAGCGAATCACGCTCATGTTGAGTTGATTGAGCCAGTCGATGCGAGAAGTGATTTGCATCAAGATTATTGAACCATCAGGACACTCAATGGGCGATCGCTAGCTTGACAATGTTCTCAGTCTTAAAGTCTTCGATGGGCAATTCCAAATCAATGAAGATTCGACCCTGCGGTTCAAGGTGTTTTGCAAAAGCTTGCAAGGCGGCGACAGCAGCATTTCGCTTCTCTAGCAACATAAACGAACCGAAGGACACGACGATCGCCTTGAATTTGCCGCTTAGCTCAAGATTTTCTACAAAACCATGATGGAGAACTGATTTCAACCCCCTTTGCGCACAGTGCTGACGGCAACAAGCAAGCATATCTTCTGAGGAATCGATGCCCTCAACGTTCAAATCAGCTTCTAGCAGGGGGATGAGTAGTCGTCCTGTGCCAACCATCGCCTCAAGAATTCTGCCACCAATTTTGGAAAGATGTTTGATGTAGTATGGAACGTCAGGATACTCTCCACCGATAGGCTTTGTAATATCATAAACCTCGGTACACAGCGGTCCATATGCTGTCAGTGCCATCATCTGCCTCCGTTGGTGAAAAAGCCCCAAAAACTAAAAATAGCTAATTGCTATCAAAACAACTAGCAATTAGCTATTTTATTTGCTATGAGCAATTTCCTAACGTTGTGCTTCGGCACCGCCGACAACTTCTAGGATTTGCTGGGTAATTGCGGCTTGGCGCGCTTTGTTGTAAGACAGCGTTAGGGAACCAATCAGATCTTTGGCGTTGTCGCTGGCATTGCTCATTGCTGTCATCCGCGCTGCGAGTTCGCTTGCGGCTGATTCTTGTAGCGCCCGCAACAGCTGGTTACTCAGATACAGAGGTAATAATGAATCAAGAATCTGTACTGGGTCTTGCTCAAAAATCATGTCGCGGGGCAAAGCACGGACTTGGGTAGCCACTTTCTCCCGTGTCACTTCAAATTGACCGCCGCGAGTTGTTAAGCGGAAGACTTCGTCATCCTGTGCTTCTAGACCTTGGCGGTCAAGGGGAAGCAGGGTTTGCACCACGGGACGAGAACTTACTAAGGAGACGAACTTGGTGTAGACAAGCTCAATGCGGTCTACGCTTTCTGACAAGAATAAAGAAAGCAGTTGGTCTGCAATGTTGCTGGCTTCAGCAGCGGTGGGAATTTGCTCTAAGCCAGTGAAGGTGGCGTCTATTGGCTGTTCGCGACGTTGGAAGTACTGACCGGCTTTGCGTCCTACGATGACAAATTTGTAGTCAAAACCTTCTGCTTTGAGTTCTTTGGTGCGATTTTCGGCACGCTTGATAATGTTGTTGTTGTAGCCACCGCATAGACCGCGATCGCCTGAAATCACCAACAGCCCAACTGTCCTGACTTCGCGCTTTTTCAACAAAGGCAGGTCTACATCTTCAAACCGCAGACGGGTTTGCAAACCATACAGCACTGAAGCCAAGCGGTCAGCAAAAGGACGGGTAGCAATCACCTGTTCTTGGGCACGACGTACCCGTGCTGCAGCTACCAGCCGCATGGCTTCTGTAATTTTTTGGGTATTTTTTACTGATTGAATGCGATCGCGTATTGCTTTTAAGTTAGCCATAATCTTTTACAAGAATTCACAATTCACAATTCAGGAGTCAGGAGGAAGCTATTTTCTGACTTCTAACTCCTAACTCCTGTTTTATCTGTTGCCAAGAAGGTTTTGTATTCAGAATTTGCAAGTCAAGAGAGAAATAACATTTTTTTGCTGACTCCTGACTCCTGACTCCTGAGTTCTGATTTACACTGTTGCTAAGAAGGTCTTTTTGTATTCGTTGATTGCTTCCTTCAAAGCTGATTCTTCTTGATCGCCCAGTACTTTCTTGGTTTGTACTGATTCAGTGTACTGAGGTTTGCTGGTTTTTAAGTACTCGCGCAGCCCTTGGGTAAAAGTAGTGACTTTATCTACTGGGACGTCATCCAAATACCCGTTGATACCAGCGTACAGAAGAGCCACTTGCTCATATACGGATAGCGGCGCGTTTTGTGGCTGTTTCAAGAGTTCCCGCAAGCGCTGACCTCGTGCCAACTGGTCTTGAGTTGCTTTATCTAGGTCAGAAGCAAATTGCGAAAATGCTTGTAATTCGTCAAACTGCGCCAATTCTAGCTTCAACTTACCAGCAACTTTCTTCATTGCTTTGGTTTGAGCCGCAGAACCTACCCGCGACACGGAAATACCGGGGTTGATTGCGGGACGGACACCAGAGTTGAACAAGTCAGAAGACAGGAAGATCTGACCGTCAGTAATCGAAATCACGTTTGTGGGGATGTAAGCAGACACGTCACCTGCTTGAGTTTCGATGATTGGCAGGGCAGTCATGCTACCTCCACCCAATTCGTCACTCAGCTTAGCGGCACGTTCCAACAAGCGGGAGTGGATGTAGAACACATCTCCAGGATAAGCTTCCCGTCCGGGCGGACGACGCAGGAGCAAGGACATTTGACGATAAGCTTGAGCTTGCTTGGAAAGGTCATCGTAGATCACCAGGGTCGCCTTACCCTTGTACATGAAGTACTCAGCAATCGAAGCACCTGTATAAGGAGCCAAGAATTGCAGGGTGGCTGGGTCACTGGCGTTGGCGGCGACGATCACTGTGTAGTCTAGCGCACCTTTTTCTTGTAATGTCTGCGCAACGTTAGCCACAGTCGAAGCTTTTTGACCGATCGCAACGTAGACACAGATCACGTCTTCAGATTTTTGATTGATGATTGTGTCAATGGCGATCGCCGTTTTTCCGGTTTGACGGTCACCGATAATCAATTCCCGTTGTCCGCGACCGACGGGAATCATCGCGTCGATAGCTGTGATACCAGTTTGCAGTGGTTCGTGTACAGAGCGACGAGCTACAATACCAGGTGCTGGAGATTCAATCAAACGAGTTTCTGTGGTCTTAATGTCTCCCTTGCCATCAATTGGACGACCCAAACCATCGACAACTCGTCCAATCAGGGCTTCTCCGACGGGTACTTCAGCAATTCTGCCGGTGGCGGTTACGGAGCTACCTTCTTGAATATCACGACCTTCGCCCATCAGCACCGCACCCACGTTGTCTTCTTCCAAGTTCTGGGCGATGCCAATTGTGCCGTCTTCAAATTCTAATAGCTCACCAGCCATAGCCTTGTCTAGACCATAGATACGAGCAATACCGTCACCTACTTGCAGAACGGTACCAACGTTAGCCACTTTGACTTGTTGGTCGTATTGTTCTATCTGTTGCTGAATAATGTTGCTGATTTCGTCGGGTCTAATGCTAATTGCCATTTGTCTATCTTCTTTTATTGCGAGACGGAACGAGGATGGAATTATGAATGATGAATGCCAGCGAGCATCCATCATTCATCATAAACAATTGATAATTTTTCTAAGCGCCACTTAAACGCAAAGAGATGCGGCGCAGTTGACCCCGTAAACTGGCGTCAATAACTTGAGAGCCTACTCTAATGATGACACCACCAATTAACTCGCGATCAATTTTGGTATCTAATTCCACCTCGCGAGCATTCGTCAGTGCAATCACCCGATCTTTTACAGCTTGTTGCTGGGCTTCTGTGAGGGGAACAGCAGAAATGACTTCTGCCAGAGCAATTTGTTTAAGTTGCCGCAACAGCACCAAATATTGCTGAAAAATCGGTTCCACCAATAAAATGCGCTTTCTATCTACCAGCAGCAGCAAAAAATTGCGCAAGTATGGGTTAGCGCCGTCACCGAGAACGCTATTAAGGACTGCCTTTTTGTCTTCTGACGAAACAAACGGGTTAGCAATAAAGTTTCGCAACTGCTCGCTTTCTGAAAGCAAGCTCAGTAAGGAACGCACATCTTCGCCGAACTGGTCTGTCAGATTTTTGGACTGTGCGACTGACATCAAAGCCTCTGCATAAGGCACCGCTACTTCGGCTGTTGCTATATTACTTGTCATCCGTTGCCTCCCAGTAGCGCTATGCTGCGGTCAATTAATGTATGTTGAGCATCGTCGGCAATTCCAGTCCGTAGTTCTGACTCGACTTTCTGCAATGCCAAACCAACGACTCTTTGCCGCAGTTGCGCTACAGCTTTTTCCCGTTCTGTGTTCAAGTCAGATGCTGCTGTTTCCCGCAGACGTTCAATATCAACAGCGGCTTGAGCCAGTACGGCTTCTCTTGCTTTCTGGGCGTTTTCTTGGGCTGCTTTTTTGATTTTTTCTGCCTCTGCTTGAGCTTGCGCCAGTTTTTGTTGCTGCTCTGCAAGGGCTGCTGCTGCATCTTTAGCGCGTTGCTCTGCGGTTTTAATCGCAGTTGCAATCCGTTCGCGGCGTTCTTGGAGCGTATTGCCTAAAACTCTCCGCCCAAAGATAAACAGCACACTAATAATAATGGCAAGGTTAATTAGGTTTGTTTCTAAAATATTAGTATTTAGACCAAAACCTCCTTCACCTGCTGCCTCTGTCAATTCACCTCCGACGGCGGTTGCTTCTGCCATCAACAGTAAAAAAGTCCCATCTTCTTCCATCCACTACTGCGCTGCCAAAGCTGTTTAATGAGTCATTAGTCATTAGTCATTAGTCATTCAGACTATCTGAGTTATGACATTTCAATTTAGCGGGTGACTAGATCCGCTCCTAGAAGCTTTTCTAGTATTTGGCGACTGAGTCCGTCTACCTCTTGCTCTAGTGAAGCAAGAGCCTGCTGTTTTTGCTGCTCGATTTCACTAGCTGCTTGTTCTCTTTGTGCTTGAGCTTCTCTTTGTGCATCGGCTGTCTTTTCGGCTGCAATTTTCTGAGCTTGAGCTTGAGCATCAGCAATCACTGTTTGTGCTTGGCGTCTTGCTCCTGCTAATTCTTGCTCGTATTGCTGTGCCAATTTCTCGGCTTTTGACAAGCGTTCTTGCGCCTCTAGTTGATTGTTGCGGACATATTCATTCCGCTCATCAATGGCTTTGCCTAGAGGTTTGTAGAAAATCGCGTTCAAAATTATGGCTAAAAGTAGAAATTGGATCGCCATCAAAGGCAGGGTAGCATCTAAGTCAAACAGCCCTCCTTCTTTGGCAACCTTTTCTACTGCAAATAAGGTTGTCCAGTGTATCATGGTTGCTTGTTCCTCTGTATGAGTTTCGCCCTGAGTAATGAAGTGCTCAAGAGTTCTGAGCAATGAGTCCTGAGTTGTAGGGCAGGAAGAATACGCTCCTCAGCAATGCCACTTGCGTGACTTGCAACGGCAGTTGCCGTCTTAATGGTGGGGGAACCACGCTCCTATGCTACAAGGTCGGGAACCTCTACAGCGCCCTGGCTCCCCAAGGACGCATTGCCTTGGGAAATCCTTAGGGGTAGATTCTTCACACACTAGCTCCTCAGCACTCAGCACTCAGCACTTATGAGGCACTCAGTACTCAGTACTGATTACCTATTATGCGAAGGGGTTAGCAAACAGTAGGACTAGAGCAACCACTAGACCGTAGATGGTTAGCGCTTCCATGAACGCCAAGCTTAACAGCAAAGTACCGCGAATTTTACCTTCTGCTTCTGGCTGACGAGCAATACCTTCTACAGCTTGACCTGCTGCATTACCTTGACCAATTCCAGGACCAATAGCAGCCAAACCTACAGCAAGAGCAGCAGCTAAAACGGAAGCAGCAGAAATCAATGGATCCATGTTATTCTTTCCTTGTTTACTGAATGGATAAGGGTTTTGAACGTTTTATTTTGTCAGAGAGCCCTTTGTCATTTGTCCTTCGTCATTGGTTTTCAATTAATGACTCATGACTCATGATTCATGACTAATGACCATGCTCTTCGCCACCATGATGGTCTTCTATCGCTTCACCGATGTAAGCAGCAGCCAAGGTGGCAAAAATCAGTGCTTGGATGGCGCTGGTAAATAATCCCAAAGCCATCACTGGCAGAGGAACGAATAAAGGTACCAGTAGTACCAGCACTCCAACAACCAGTTCGTCTGCCAAGATGTTACCGAATAAACGGAAACTTAGGGAAAGGGGCTTTGTGAAGTCTTCAATAATTTTGAAAGGCAACATAAAAACCACTGGTTGGACATAGTTGCCAAAGTACCCTAAACCCTTTTTGCTGAATCCAGCGTAAAAATACGCTAATGATGTCAACAATGCCAAGGCAACAGTTGTGTTGATGTCACTGGTGGGTGCTGCTAGTTCACCTTCTGGTAGGTGAATCAGCTTCAAAGGAACAAGTGCTCCTGCCCAATTTGACACAAAAATGAACAAAAACAAAGTGCCAACAAATGGCACCCAAGGGCGGTATTCTTTCTCGCCAATCTGGTTTTTTGCCAAATCCCGAATAAACTCTAGGGCATACTCCATGAAGTTCTGTATCCCACTCGGAATTCGCTTGATGTTACTGCTTGCAGCGATGGAAACTAACACCAGCAAGCCAATAACTAACCAGGAGGTGAGAAACACCTGCCCATGCAGTTTTAAATTGCCAATTTGCCAGTAGAGTTGTTTTCCCACTTCCAATTCTGCAAGGGGAACAGAATTGAAGATGTTCAGAAAATTCAGCATTTTCTTGACCTACCTATCATTTCTCCAATCTTACCTGGAGAAGTGGAGCGAGTTTGCGGCGTGGATATTCCAAAGGGACTTTCCGAGGTGGATTTTCCTTTCGGAAAACTTCGGTTAAGAAAGCTCGCGCTCGCGTGAGCCTTTTATGGTTGCCGGAGCTTTGGCGAGTCAGAGACAAATGCCAACCTAACTACGTAGATGATCAGCGTTGCTTTGTAGGTAAGGAATCCCAAAAATATGGGCAATATTTGCAGTTGATTCCACCGCGATGCTAGTAGAATGATCGCTACTAGTAGCGCTAACCGAGTTTTACTCAACTGATTTTTTTCTCTACCCAAACGCTCAACATCTTTTGCCAACATCCTCAAGTAAACCACACCTGTACACGCCCCAAGCAAATAATTTAGGGCAATGTTTAGGGAATAGAAAATCCAAACAGAGATAAATACAACCCCTGTCAAGACAAGAGTGATGAGCAACAACTCTTGGTAGAGTTTATAGAACTCTTGCATAGAGCTTTCTGGTTCTGTGTCCTCAAAACCAGGTTGAGCATCTTGTCGTATTGTCGGTGTGGGATCAGTTGATTCGTCTGACAAGCTCACGGGACTCGAAACCAGTACAGCTAATTATGTTGACTGCATTTTCAGCCAGCTGAATCATATCACGAACAGGTAACATTACTTTAGAAAAAAACAATTAACTTATTCTCACCAAAAAAGGATAGGGACAGATACACCAAGTACAAAAACGATTTATAACACGGAATATAAGGATAAAGAGAATAAATCTATACCCTATCTCTAATTCCTGAAATTCCGTGTTGTCATACCAATTCTCTGTAACAATGCGCTTAATAATTACCCCCCGCCTTTGGCGTCCCCCCAAGGCATCGGGGGGACTACAGGGGGGTGGAATTAAGCTCAACTTCCTAGAGAAATGGTATCAGTTATGGGGAGATGAGGAGTCGCAGTAAGAGAAAAGCCAATTATCTCTTAATTTCTATTCTACCCATTACCTTCTGGTGTGCGCCGTTGGTGTTTTGGGAGTTTGTTTCTCAACTTGGTGTCAACAAAATCAGCAGCTGTTGCTTGAGGAGCACTCTCACCGCATCCAAACCCAGTTGCAAGCCTGCCAAAATCCCTCCTACTGTTGATTGACCATCGCACTTTTGTAAAAACTCCAACTCCAGTGGCGATAAATTCACAATCTGGTAATCGTAGTTAAAGACACACTGACTCGGAAAACCATCTATACAAGGATTTCGCTCGGGAATGGCTGCTAGTATGGCATCATCGGCTGACCAGTCAGCTTTGGGTAGAGGCGGACGACTCAGGAAAAACTCGTAGTGAGTGACTTCTGGGTCTAATAATTCTATCAGGCGGTACAAAGCGCGATTGGCTTTGCCACTGCCCCTTGGGCAATCGCCTAACTCTTGTGCCCTTTCCATCAACTCTGGCGCTTTGCCCAAAAGTCTGTCTAATTGCCAAAAACCAGGATTTGAGAACCCCACAAAATCCAATCCCGAAGCATCAATCAGTTCAAACAACGTCTCAATGTTGTAATCTATTTCCTGGGGATGCACGTACATATCCGCAAAGTTTTCATCCCGTTGATTTTCCAAAGACCAACGTTCTCTCTCCCGTTTGACAATTCTGTTGTTTTCTGGTAAAGAAGCGAAGATTTGCCGACCGACTTGAACACCATCACGATAATCGCCGCGCTTGTCACCTTGGAGGAGGGCGATCGCCTTTTGCATGAGTTGAATTTCCCAGCGCCCCAACTCACCGTAGACAAAGATGTGCATCAACCCGCCTGGGGCTAACTTCTTCGCCAAGGCTTGAATACCCCGAATTGGGTCGCTCAAGTGATGCAACACACCGACGCAGTTGATAAAATCAAACTCACCCGGTAACTGTTCCACATCGTACAAACTGAGGTGATGAAACTCAACGCGGTTGGCACCGGAACGTTGACAGCGTTCTTTAGCAACTTCCAAAGCCTTGGTACTAAGGTCAATTCCGACAACAGAAGCCGCAGGATTAAGGTGGACAAGGTATTCCGTTCCCACACCCGTACCGCAGCCTGCGTCTAAAATGCGGATATCTTGTTTTTGGGGTTTTTGACCTGTACAGAAATTATAAGCAGCCAACCAATTCCAGCGCCAGTTATAGCCTGGAGGTGGTTCATCCAGTAGAGGTTCCGGGGAAAGGGGTAGGTGTTGTAGAGTTTGGCAACAGCAGCGCTAACGGTTTGAGAATCGGACATAGTAAGGATAATGGCAGCATTTCTGAGTTTAGCGAATGCTGGGTACTTACGGTATCTTAAAAAATTTCTTTTGGTTCTTGTGGGATGGGCGTGTCGCCCGTCTGTATTTTTGGGCGGACGTCTGTATTTTTGGGCGGACAAGATGTCCACCCCACAACAAGCATAGCTTTACAAAACACCAGGTACTGCTTATGCTACAGCTAACAAATGTCACAAGCAAAGCAAATGATTTACGACCAATCAGAGTTTGATTTGCGCTGTGAGTGGGGCGCGCAAGGAGTTGCTCAACTCGCTTCTATCAGTGATGTGGTTGTAATCGTTGATGTTCTTTCTTTTTCCACTTGTGTAGAAATTGCCACTAACAATGGCGCGATCATTTTTCCATATGCGATGCGAGATGAATCAGTCATAGATTATGCCAAGTCAGTGCAGGCAGAGTTGGCAAGTCATAGACAACGTTGGACTACAACTGGATATTCTCTGTCTCCAGTATCAGTAGCTGACATTCCCGCTGGAACTCGACTGGTTTTGCCCTCACCTAATGGTTCTTTTCTTAGCTTAAATACTGGAACGACACCAACCTTGGCTAGCTGCTTGCGAAATTGTGAAGCTGTGGCGCAGTTTGCTCAAAGCTATGGTAACAAAATTGCAGTGATTCCTGCTGGTGAGAGGTGGAAAGAAGATGGTAGCCTGCGACCTGCGTTTGAAGATTTGATTGGTGCAGGAGCAATTCTGAGTTACTTACATGGAAGTTTATCACCAGAAGCCCAAATCGCTGTGACGGCATTTGAGGCTTTTAAGAATGATTTGCTTGGGTACTTGAAAAAATGTAGTTCTGGTAAAGAGTTGATTGCAAAAGGATTTGAGCCAGATGTTGAACTATCAGGGGCTTTTAATGTGAGTAACTGCGTGCCTTTGCTTGTAGAAAATGCTTACGTTAAACAAGTTTTTTAGAGGAATTGAGTTAAGAAGGCAGAAGTACGAAGGCAGAGGGCAGAAGGAATCCCCATAAATAAATTTAGGGGCTTGAAACCCGCTTGGCAGATGGCAAAATATAGTTTCTTCCTTCAGCATAGCTGCCTCCTGCCCTCTGCCTTTCTTCGGTCATTAGACCGCATCTTTGCGAGCAACTACCATAATGTGAGCACTCATTCCTAACATAGAAGGTTCAGTTTCTATCCAACGGATGGCTTCTAGAAGGCGTTCACGCCGACTTGACTCATTCCAATGTTGGGAAAAGTTTTGTAGTAACCAACCTGGTCCTTCGATCGCTAATGTTGTTTGATAATAAAAACCCGCTTCTTCAACTTCTGCTCTAATACCAATTCGCTATGAAGATGCACTTAATATTTTTAAAGGTAGGTAGCGGCTAAGAAGTTCTTGAGTTCGCACGAGTTCCAGTAAACCTGTACCTCTTGATAAATGCTCTTGCTCGTGACCACTTGCGTAATGAGTTAACGCCTCATCTGAAAGCTCTGTGTGTACTTTTTTTAATGTTGTACCCTATCCCATATCTCCTTCCTGTAGTCTGTTTTCTAGAGGATGTACTTTTGTTAAAAAATGATACAAATCTTAAATTTTCTCTCAGATAAGCGGCAGCATCTGCTTTAAAATTTGATACATTTATACTATAGTTTCGACACAGTTCTTAATAAAGCCACAGAGAAATCGCAAAACGTTCTAATCTAAAAGCTGACTGGGTTAATTTTTTTTGGCAGTCTTGAGGTGGCAGTCGGAAAGCATAACGGCACCGATGTGTCAAGCCTAAAATCAACCCAGACTTAACACAAAAAAAATATGATGGGAGTTTTACAAATCCGATGAGTGTTAAGGCAAGTGGTGGAAGCTCAGTTGCACGCCCGCAACTATATCAAACCCTAGCTGTATCAACAATTTCCCAAGCAGAACAGCAAGACCGCTTTCTGGGTTCCGGGGAACTCAATGAACTGGCAAGGTATTTTGCATCTGGTGTTAAGCGTCTTGAAATCGCCCAGACGCTCACGGAAAATTCTGAGATTATTGTCTCCCGTGCTGCCAACAGGATTTTTGTGGGTGGTTCGCCAATGGCTTTTTTGGAAAAGCCCAGGGAACCAGAATTGGTGCCGGTTGCTGCAGGATCGGAAGTTAGAGAGGGGATGAAACTAGGAACCGTCACCTACGTAGAAACTCGTGGTGGTTTCTTAGAAAATTTGCGTTCTATCTTTAACACTTCGCCCAGTGGTCCGACTCCTCCGGGTTTCCGACCAATTAACATTGCGCGTTATGGTCCGGCAAATATGGCGAAGAGCCTGCGGGACTTGTCGTGGTTTTTGCGCTACGCTACGTATGCGATTGTGGCTGGTGACCCCAACATCATCGCTGTCAACACGCGCGGTCTGCGAGAAATTATTGAGAACGCCTGTTCCGGTGAAGCCACAATTGTCGCTTTGCAGGAAATGAAAGCAGCGGCAATTTCTTATTTCCGTAGAGATGCTGAGGCAACAGAAATTGTGTCTCAGTACATGGATGTTTTGATTACAGAATTCAAAGCACCCACCCCTTCGGGTAAACTGCGCCAACGTCCCTCTGGCGACCAACAAGGTTTGCAACTGCCCCAGATTTACTTTAATGCGGCAGAACGGCGTCCCAAGTATGCGATGAAGCCTGGGTTGTCAGCATCCGAAAAAAATGAGGTAGTCAAAGCGGCATATCGGCAAATCTTTGAACGCGATATCACCCGTGCTTATAGCCAGTCGATATCTGACCTGGAATCGAAGGTGAAAAATGGCGACATCTCTGTAAAAGAGTTTGTTCGCCGCCTTGGCAAATCTCCCTTATATCGGAAACAATTTTACGATCCATTTATCAACAGCCGCGCCCTAGAACTTGCTTTCCGTCACTTCTTAGGACGGGGACCAAGTAGCCGGGAAGAAGTACAAAAATACTTTGATATTGTTTCCAGAGGCGGTTTGCCAGCTTTAATCGATGCTTTGGTAGATTCTCAGGAATATTCTGACTACTTTGGCGAAGAAACAGTACCCTACATCCGGGGTCTGGGTCAAGAAGCACAAGAATGCCGCAACTGGGGACCACAGCAAGACCTGTTGAACTACAGTGCGCCCTTCCGCAAAGTACCTCAGTTTATCACACTGTTTGCTGATTACGAGCAGCCATTGCCCGACCAGCATCCCTATGGTTCTGGAAATGACCCGTTGGAAATTCAGTTTGGGGCAATTTTCCCGAAAGAAACTCGTAACCCCAGCACCCGTCCAGCTCCTTTTGGTAAGGATACCAAGCGTATCCTAGTTCACCAAGGACCTGGTATCAATAACCAAAACAGCAATCCTAGGGCGCGAGGTGAGTTTCCTGGTAGTCTGGGTCCCAAGGTGTTCCGGTTGGATCAGCTGCCTGGGACAAGAGGTAGAAAATCACCCACTGGAGTCAGTGTTAAATTCTCTGAAAGCTCCACACAAGCGTTGATTCGCGCAGCTTACTTACAAGTATTCGGTCGCGATGTTTACGAAGGTCAGCGCTTGAAAGTTGCAGAAATTAAGCTGGAAAACGGCGAAATCTCTGTACGCGAGTTTATCAGGGCTTTGGCGAAATCGGATTTATTCCGCAAGCTGTACTGGACTCCGCTTTATGTGTGTAAGGCGATCGAGTACATCCACCGCCGCTTGTTAGGTCGTCCTACCTACGGTCGTCAAGAAAATAACAAGTACTTTGACCTCGCCTCCAAAAAGGGCTTCTACGCAGTCGTTGACGCCATCATTGATACTCCAGAGTACAGTGAGGCTTTTGGTGAAGATACAGTTCCATACGAACGGTATCTGACTCCTGGTGGTGTTGCTTTGCGACAACTGCGTGTTGGTAGTATCCGTGAGGATGTCGGCGGGAAAGTTGAGAAGGAAGAAACTCCACGCTTTGTGGAATTAGGCACCGTTAAAGAAGTACGGACCGAACCCGATATTCAGTTCCGTATCAACCAAGGTGTCACCAAGAAGCGCGAACAAACGAAAATCTTTAAGTTGGTTGCAGCAACTAATGATAAAGTCTCTGTAGAAACTGTCATCGGTGCTGCTTATCGCCAGATTTTCGAGCGCAATATTGAACCCTACATCGCCCAAAACGAATTCACCTCGCTAGAAAGCAGACTGGGGAATGGTGAAATCACTGTTAAGGAATTTATTGAAGGTTTGGGTAATTCTAACCTTTACCTGAAAGAGTTCTACACGCCATACCCGAACACTAAGGTGATCGAGCTGGGAACCAAGCACTTCTTAGGACGTGCGCCAGTTGACCAAGCGGAAATCCGCAAGTATAACCAGATACTCGCAACCCAAGGGCTTCGCGCATTTATTGGGGCGTTGGTAAATAGTCAGGAGTATGGGCAAGCGTTTGGTGAAGATACGGTTCCTTACAACCGCTTCCCGACCTTACCAGCGGCAAACTTCCCGAATACTCAGAAGCTGTACAACCAGCTCACCAAGCAGAATAATGATTTGGTGGTTCCCAGCTTTGAGCCAGTCAAACCCCGCATGAATAGCGCGAACACACCGATTTTGGCGAAGGCGATCGCAGATTTGGCAGCGAAAGCACGAGAAATCGACAAGACCAAGCCGCTGTTTATTGAACTCGGTCGTTCGTTCAACGATGGTCGCGGACAGTCAGTTGAAGTGGGTGTGGGAACAAGCCGGCGCAAACCTGCACGCATTTACCGCGTCACGACAGGTGCAAACCAAGGTGAAACGCAGCAGGCAATCAACGCTATTTACACTCAGGTACTGGATGTGTTTAGCGGTCAAGTTCCTGACTACTTCCGCCGTACGGATTTAGAAAGCAGACTGCGCAATGGGGAAATTTCTGTACGCGAGTTTGTCCGTGAGCTTGCTAGCTCGGATATCTATCGTAAGCGTTTCTACACCCCCTATCCCAACACCAAGGTGATTGAATTCTTGTTCCGTCACCTGTTGGGACGCGCACCCGCCACTCAAGCCGAGATTCGCCAGTACAACAAACTGCTGGCAGATAGCGGTTTAAAAGCGGCTGTAGAGGCGATCGTCAACAGCCTAGAGTACGCCCGCTACTTTGGTGAAGACGTAGTGCCTTATGGTCGCTTCCCATCCCTACCTGCTGGTAACTACCTCGGTAGCGTGCAGGCGGCTGCTGACTTGGTCAAGCAGTCTTGGTCTAGCCTATCTCCGTCTGTGATTACCGGACGGTCTAGCCTGCGATAAAGTCAAGAGACGGGAATAAGCAAGATGAGGAGGATGAGGAGGGCGTTACTTCCTCATCTCCTCTAGCTTTTCGTGTGCCTTTGCAACCTTTCTTAACATTGCTTTCAGATTTCGGGCACGACAGTAAACATGAAAAGGAATATTACAAAGTGTTAAGAGCAGTCATATTTCCTCAACATAATGCCCGAAAATAATTCCGGAAGGTAGTTGAGTTTTGAAGCTTGTGTACTAGCCATTACCCAAGCGGACTCGGAATGTACTAGTCGCAGCAGTTATTTGGCTGTTGTGTCTAAAAAAACGAGAAAACAAGCTCAGTGAACCTATAAAGTCGCACCACTTTAACTAAATCCTGGTTTCATTAGTACTGGAGGAATGCATTAATGAGTATCGTCACGAAAGCCATCGTGAATGCTGATGCAGAAGCACGCTATCTTAGCCCTGGCGAACTGGATCGGATTAAGAGCTTCGTTACCACAGGTGAGCGCCGCCTCCGCATCGCTCAAGTTTTGACAGAAAACCGGGAGCGGATTGTTAAGCAAGCCGGCGACCAACTGTTCCAAAAGCGTCCTGATGTTGTCTCTCCTGGTGGCAACGCTTACGGTACAGAACTGACCGCTACTTGTCTACGCGACCTAGATTATTACCTCCGCCTCGTTACCTACGGTATCGTTGCTGGTGATGTCACCCCCATCGAAGAAATTGGTATTGTGGGTGTTCGTGAAATGTACAAGTCCCTAGGCACTCCTATCGAGGGTGTTGCTGAAGGTGTTCGTGGTCTAAAGAATGTTGCTGCTTCCCTGTTGTCTGGCGAAGACGCTAGTGAAGCTGGCTCTTACTTCGACTACCTAGTCGGTGCTATGCAGTAAGGTGAAGTTATTTCCCTGCTGAAACTGAAGTAATGCAATAAGGTTGGAAATAAGGAATTAACAACATGGCTCAAGACGCAATCACCTCTGTCATTAACTCTGCAGACGTTCAAGGTAAGTACCTGGATACTGGTGCTCTAGAGAAGCTAAAGAGCTACTTCTCAACTGGCGAACTGCGCGTACGTGCTGCTACAACCATCGCAGCTAACGCATCTGCAATTATCAAAGAAGCTGTAGCTAAGTCCCTTCTGTACTCTGACATTACCCGTCCCGGCGGTAACATGTACACCACCCGTCGCTATGCTGCTTGCATCCGCGACTTGGATTACTACCTCCGCTATTCCACCTACGCTATGTTGGCTGGCGATCCATCCATTTTGGATGAGCGCGTGTTGAATGGTTTGAAAGAAACCTACAACTCCTTGGGTGTACCCATTGGTGCTACTGTACAAGCTATCCAAGCTATTAAAGAAGTGACTGCTAGCTTGGTAGGTCCTGATGCTGGTAAGGAAATGGGTGTTTACTTAGACTATATTTCCTCTGGCTTAAGCTAAGAGCTAGGTTGCGCTTAATAATTTAAGTGCGGCTTTCTTAAGGTCTGGAAATCAATCGTGAGTGCTAGGACGTTTAATCGCTTATCTTGCTCAACATGATGTGTGATGAGTGTTAGCTGTCTGGTATTGACGCCTGATTTCCAGCCTTTGAGTGATTAGATAAAAATATGCACTCACAATTTTGAAATAAAAAAGTTTCCACGCTCACTTATAGGAGATTAACAACCACATGGCACGGTATTTTAAAATTACTGCTTGTGTTCCTAGCCAAACCCGCATTCGTACCCAACGCGAACTACAAAATACTTACTTCACCAAACTCGTTCCCTACGAAAACTGGTTCCGCGAACAGCAACGCATTCAAAAAGCGGGCGGCACAATCGTTAAGGTAGAATTGGCTACTGGCAAGCAAGGAGCCAATACTGGGTTGCTGTAATTCGTTTAAACGGAATACGAATTGTAGGGAGTTGTGAAGAGGTCGATTTGACCTCTTTTTTGTTGCTTGTATTAATTGATTTGCTCAGATTCCCGACAACTTCGGCGAAGTCGGGAATCTTGTTGTTGACGAATCGACATGATGAAAGACTACTGGGCTTCTAAATGTTTGTGGCAGATAACCCCACCCGCCCTCTCCAACCCTCCCCTTACTAAGGGGAGGGTTGGAGAGGGGTCTTATCCATGTGTTGCATTGTTTTTTCACGCTTGGTATAAATTTGTCTGAAGTTGGATTTCTTTGTTTTTTCTTGACGAAAGAAGTGGTAAAAGCCCAAACTCTTGGCGAATGTCTAACACAGAATGGTCAAGTAGCGGTTCAAAGTCAAAAAACGGATAGTACTTCCGTGATCCGCGAGTCTTGAACCACATCATAACTAACTCTGGTAAGAATCGCGGCAATACTGCCAGTATTGAACCATACAACCATAGTAGACCTTGGCGCTTCACCAAGTCGTCATACATCACGTCTACTGCCGGGTTCTTGCGATCGCGTAACCAGTCTCGAAACTTGTAGTCACTTACAAGAAAAGTCAGAGGCAGTAGTTTTAATTCATCGTACATATCGGTATCGCAGCCAAATACGACATGGCTGGCATCATGAGCAAGCATGATTTTGGCGAAATCCGGCGGCATCTGATTTGGATGGGTAAAATCCGGGTTCGCGGCGTAATACTCCTCCAGCCCCTGCCGTAAGGTCTGAGTGCTGTTTTTATCGGTATATTGAGGACGAGTGCGTTGAATCATAATCTGCACCAAATACTTACGATACTATATCGTATCGTAAATTTAATGCCAGTATCAAGTCTGGTAAAGGGGACTGGGCATTGGGGATTAGGGATTGGGTTATCAAACGAAAAATTATGTCCGGGGCAATAAAGCTCCTCCCCAAGTTGGGAGCATTTGCCCAGTCGCCAGTCCCCAGTACCCAGTCCCGGGCGACTCCGTAGCCTCACCAATTGAAGAAAAAAATTTGCATGAATGATTCCGCTAAAAAACAACCTGGAAGACCGCGCAGTGCTGCTTCTCATCAAGCCATCCTTCAGGCAACCCTTGACTTATTGGCGAAAATAGGGTATCAACGTATAACAATTGATGCGATCGCCGCCCATGCTGGTGTCGGCAAAACCACAATCTACCGACGGTATCGTTCCAAAGAAGAACTAGTCGCAGATGCAATTGAGACTCTTCGAGAAGAAATAGAGATTCCTGATACAGGTACGGTTGGGGGAGACTTAGACTGCATTATTGAGAGTGCGGTGAAAACGACTCTCACACCTTTGGGTCGTCAAATTCTTGCCATGATTATCGGCGCTGCTTCCAGCAGTCCTCAGTTTGCCCAAGTTTATTGGACAAAATACCTCAAGCCAAGACGCCAAGCTTTTCACGTTGTGATTGAACGCGCTAAAGCAAGACATGAAATCCAAGCAGATACAGACAGTGATATAGTTTTTGACCTTATGAGCGGAATTATGCTTTATGCACTGGTTTTCGAGCCGGCTGATGAGCCAGTGGAAGCATACATACGTCGCGCCATTGGTCTTATCCTTAAACGGGAATAAATATACGTGAGTTCTCTCTTGTTTGAATGCAACTTGGTATCATCGGAAATTTTGCGTAGAAACCGCGTCCCTCCCTTCGGGAAGTCAAAATTCCCTCATTCAAAAGTCAAAAGTGAATAAAAGAATTATTTCTGACTTTTGACTTGATACTTTTGACGAATCGCGTCCCTTGCGCATGTCCCGTAAGCGCAAAGCGCACACTGAAGTGTTCAAAGCAGCGTGCCGCAGGCATACAAAGCAGCGTGTCCTTTTGGACTCAGGGACGAGCGCCAGGGGGACGGCTTTAGGGACTTCCAGAAAATGTGCTAAATTGTGAAGCATAGAAAATTAGATGCAAAGCATGGAAAAAGCCTACCGCTACCGTTTTTACCCAACACTCGAGCAAGAAACTCTTTTGCGTCGAACAATTGGTTGTGTACGGTTGGTTTTTAATAAAGCTTTAGCAGCAAGAACCGAGGCTTGGTACTCAAGACAAGAACGCGTTGATTACGTTCAGACTTCTGCTTTGCTTACGTTGTGGAAGAAAGAAGACGACCTCCAATTTTTGAATGAAGTAAGCTGCGTACCTTTGCAGCAAACTTTGAGACACCTGCAATCTGCCTTTACTAACTTTTTTGCGGGTAGAGCGAAATACCCTAACTTCAAGAAAAAGCGTAATGGTGGTAGTGCAGAGTTTACTAAGTCCGCATTCAGGTGGAAACACGGACAGGTATATCTGGCAAAGTGTTCTGAACCACTGAGCATCAGATGGTCGAGACATCTTCCCAAGGGATGCGAACCCACAACTATCACGGTTAAGCTCGAACCCTCTGGACGCTGGTTTGTCAGCTTGCGGATTGATGACCCAACTGACAAGAGATTGCAGCCAGTTGACAAGTCTGTGGGGCTGGATGTTGGAATAAGTAGCCTTGTCACCTTGAGTACAGGTGAGAAGATTGCTAACCCCAAGGGTTTTGATAAGTACTACCACAAACTCACAAAAGCGCAAAAAACTCTTACAAGACGTAAGAAGGACTCTCGAAATCGAGACAAGGCAAGACTTAAGGTTGCCCGAATTCAAGCCAAGATTTGTGACTCTAGAATTGACCATTTGCACAAGCTGACAACTCGACTGGTACGTGAAAACCAAACGATAGTAGTTGAGGATTTGGCAGTTAAGAACATGGTCAAAAACCCAAAACTTGCTCGTGCTATCAGTGATGCTAGTTGGGGCGAGTTTGTTAGACAGTTGGAATACAAAGCCAAATGGTATGGTCGTACTTTGGTAAAAATTGACCGTTGGTTCCCCAGTTCTAAACGCTGTGGCAATTGTGGTCACGTTGTTGAACGTTTGCCGTTGAATGTCCGCTCGTGGAACTGCCCCAACTGCGGGACACACCACGACCGAGACATCAACGCAGCACAAAACATTTTGGCGGTGGGACACACCGTGACAGTCTGTGGAGCGAGTGTAAGACCTGATGGGCATAAGTCCAAAGGGCAACTGCGAAAAACCGTTCAAGGAAAGAAACAGAAACCTAAGTCGTGAGTCTTAGGAATCGCTGCCCTCATAGGGCGGTGAGGATGTCAATAACGTCAACTCTCAACGATGACATCTTACACCTTAAGTTTTATTAATCGTGAATCTCCGCCGTTTGATTCCATTATTTGATGACTCCGTGTCCAGCTGGGCATTAGAAGCGCGTTTATTGCGCTGGTTAACACTGGTTTGGCTGTTTGTGGGGTTAGTCATGCTATTTTCGGCATCCTATGCTGTAGCTGATGTTCGTCATCATGATGGGCTGTACTACTTTAAGCGTCAAATTTTATGGGTGCTAGTAGGTTTAATAGTATTCAACATAGTTGTTCATTTGCCCTTGCGTAGCATTTTGGGCATATCCCATTGGTTTGTGATACTGCTGTTAGGTTTGATTTTCCTGACCTTAATACCAGGATTAGGAAGGAAGGCTTTTGACGCATCTCGCTGGATAGCTCTAGGACCAATTCCAATTCAACCGTCTGAATTAATTAAACCCTTTTTGGTGCTGCAAAGTGCGCGAGTTTTTGGTCAGTGGGAAAAACTGAGTTCGCGCGTTCGCTTCTTTTGGCTGGGTATTTTTGGTCTTGTCATTCTAGGTATTTTAGCGCAGCCCAACTTGAGTACAACAGCATTGTGCGGCATGACGATTTGGCTGATTGCCCTTGCTGCTGGGTTACCTTACAAGTACTTGGGAGGAACGGCAGTTGGGGGAGTGTTGTTGGCAGTACTTAGTATCAGTATCAAAGAATATCAGCGTAAGCGAGTGTTGTCATTCCTCAATCCTTGGGCTGATGCAACTGGGGATGGCTATCAACTGGTACAAAGTTTGCTAGCAGTGGGTTCTGGTGAAAAATGGGGCGCTGGGTTTGGGCTTTCCCAACAAAAGCAGTTTTATTTACCAATTCAGGACACTGATTTTATTTTTGCGGTGTTTGCTGAGGAGTTTGGCTTCGTTGGTGGTGTGGTGCTGTTGCTACTACTCGCTTTATACGCCACCCTAGGATTAATTGTAGCCCTTAAGGCTAAGCATCCAGTGTATCGATTGGTGGCGATCGGCGTGACAGTTTTGATGGTGGGACAATCATTACTTCATATTGGTGTTGCGACAGGTGCCTTGCCAACGACTGGTTTGCCATTGCCGATGTTTAGTTATGGTGGGAATTCAATGATTGCCAGTTTGCTCGGAGCTGGTTTGCTGATTCGGGTAGCACGCCAGAGTAGTGAAGCGGAAGTCGTACCGTTGCGAGAAGAAACTGAGAAGAGGCGGAAACGGCGGCTGTTTCAGAAAAATAAGGTTTAATTTCAACTCTATCAAACTTATCAGCTTTGGGGTATGGGGGCGCAATTGCTTGCGCCCCCATACCCCATCTTTCAAGACCCATCTTTCAAGGCATTTAAATGAGAGCCTGTTTGCACCATGATTTAACTTTGCTGGCATAGCTCTTAGCTTTAGTGGCTTTATTTCTGAGCCTGCTTTCTATGCGATCGCTCAGCGAGCACTCCGTGCCATCGCCTTTGTCAAACACACGTTGTTTGAACGTTCTGGCTTTAGTTTTGAGCCTGCTTTCTATGCGATCGCCTTTGTCAAGCACACGTTGTTTGAACGTTCTGGCTTTAGTTTTGAGTCTGCTTTCTATGCCGTAAGCTTTATCGAACACATATTGAAAGCTTCCTACTTCAGTTTTGATTTTTATCTTGTGCGTGTTGAATACACCTTGAGATGGTGTTTGAGACCTGCTCACCCTCTTCACACGTCCTTTCAGCTTTCTCGCACCCACCATTGAAGCAGCACCAAACACTAGTAGACCTGCTGCAGCAGATGGTTCGGGTACGGAGGCTGGTTGACCGTAAGGGTAACGAACAAGATTTTCTAATCCCTTTCCAGTTATTCCCCCGTTCCCATTAGACAGTTGCAATGTTTGAGAGTTGAATTGCTCAAAATAGTTTGCAATATAGTCTATTTCCTGTGGAGTGAGAGTATTACTAGAGTTTTTCCCAGCTGCCTTTGTCTGGTTGATCTGCTGAGTTCTGAGTGTGGGAGAGCCAATGTTAATTTCATCGAGATTATTGGCAAGTAATTCCAGCGCTGACAAGGGACTAGGACTAGCAGGCTGTGGAGTACCATTAAAGTCTATCAGGTTGCCCGACGCTGCATCGAGCTTGGCTAACCAACCATCAAAAGACCCAGCATTGATATCCCCAAGAGAACCCTGAGTAATACCTGTAACGAAGAGGTTACCAGCATTGTCACTCCTAATTCCGTAAGCATCATCGCGATCAGGAGTTCCAAACTGTGTAATCCACAACTGATTACCATTGGTGTCATATCTGGCTACCCAGGCATCATAAGACCCAGCATTGGTTCCTCCTAATTCGCCGTCGGTAAATCCTGACAGGAAGATATTGTCATTTGCATCGATAAATAAGCTATAGGCTTCATCATCCCCGGGAGAGCCAAACTGCTTAATCCACAGCTGGTTCCCTTGACTGTCATACTTAGTTAAGTAGGCATCATAAGACCCAGCATTGGGTCCCCCTAAACTACCCAGGGTCCATCCTCCAGTATAAACATTGCCCTGACTGTCGGTTTGAACATCCCAGGACCATTCATAATCTGGAGTTCCATACTGTGTAACCCACAGCTGCTCGCCTGTGTTGTTGTCGTACTTGGCTATCCAGTTATCATAAACCCCCTGATTCTGTCCTCCCAGATCGCCCAAAGTCCATCCGGTCGCGTAAACACTGCCATCTTTGCCGACAGTAACGCCGTAAGATTCGTCAAAAGCTAAAAGACCGCCGGGAGTATTAGAGCTAGTAGTAGTGCCAGTCTCCGTCTGCCACTGCTGGTTGCCATTGGTGTCAAACTTGATGACGAAAGCATCATCCGTATTCTGTACATCGTATTTGACGTTAGCTCCTGATATGAAGATATCGCCAGTGTTGGGGTCAACATCGAGGTTAAAGGCATTAAAAATAACATTTTGCCCAATCTGTTGAATCCACTGCTGGTTCCCATTGCTGTCATACTTAGCTACGAAGGTATCAAGAGCGTCTGCTTGCTTGGGTCCCCCCAAATTGCCTTCGGTCACTCCCGCCACGTAGGAGTTACCTTGATTGTCGGTGTCGATGCCATAGATCGTGTCATAAGCCGACGTGCCAAACTGTTTGGCAAACAATTGATTGCCTTGATTATCATACTTGACTATCAAAGCATCAGTAAGCCCGGCATTGGATCCTGCCAAAGAACCAGTGGTTCCTCCCGCTATATAGACATTGCCAGAGGGATCGGTGCTGATGCTTAAGGGGATGTCATAACCTGGTGTCCCCAATTGCTGAGCCTGCTGTATGACTGGTCCTGGTGGTGGAGTGAAACCTCGGTATTGGAAGTAGGGACTTTCTAGATTCAAATTAGAATTCCCAAGCAAAAAGCCGGCCACATCAAGTCCAGTTTGCTGTTGCCGAAGTATCGCCGTTCCAGTTCCAACATCTAGGAGTTGGTAGTTGTTTGCTGTGCCGTTTAGCTGAATTTGATCCTGCGCTGGGTTGAAGTCAGCGACGAAAGCAAAGTCGTTTAAGCCGAAGTTGGTTGGGTTGGCGTTGGTATAGTAAGCCTGGTTCCAATCACCAAGAACAAATCTGTCGCTCCACTGACGCGAAAAAGGGTCTTCTAGTGGAAAATCAGCGATAAGAATATCAATTCGTGGTTGAGCGGGATTCGCTGTCAGAGGTTGATTACCAATGAGAGTATCGTTTCCAACACGACCCAAAATGATTTGACTGGGTTTAGAGCCTACGGCAATGTCACTGCCTGGTGAGTAGATCTGAGGTGATAAAAAATTACTAAGTAACTCTAACTCTTCATCCATGGGATTCTGTCTCCTCTCATGAAAAATTGACAGTAAAAACTGCTGCAAGTCTGTTTAGGCTTGCATTGCTCTTGTTTCAAGGCACATATTGCAGGAACACCCAGTGGGTACCCTTACCAGCACAACTCTAAGAGTGTTGTGTAGTGAATTCCCTGTATAACCTTCCTCTCAGAGCGTATCTGGCTCTTAAGTAGGCGTAGTATATTTCGTGACCAGCACCCCAGAATCATTCTTGGGTAGACGCTTGTAAAAAAATGTAGATATATTCAGAGATTACTTAATGCAGTCATCTCGTCTTTGGCTGGCATTGCTCCCTTTTCAAACTGCATACTGTAGGAACGTACAGTAAGTCCCCTGATCAGCGCCACTCCTGAAGTCTTGTGTAGTTAGCTTTTACCTGTATTACTGTCCTTTCAGAGTGTATGTGGCTGTATGAACGCTTAGTAAGTTTCCTTACCATCGCCTCTGAAGGATGGCTGCCTGTGTAGATGCCGTTCAATAATAGCTAGGTAGATGCTTATATTAAAAAATGCAAATACAATACTAGAGATTACTTACTGTAGTAATCTCGTTAACCCTTGTAATCTGTATGATAGAAGCATATTCGCATCTATGTTACAAAGATGTCTATACTTTTTGCAGTATCTTTATTAAAAATACATATTGGGAAATATACTACTTATATAGTAAATACGTAGAGGATAGTGAATGTTAATATGACTTATTTCTATGTAAAATATTAAACATCTTGCCTAAATTCTTAAGACAGCTTATTAAAATAAGTCTGCTGGATCTGCCTTACGCAATCTACGCACAGCAATGAAACCAGAAATTGAACACATCACTATTGTCAATATCAGTACAATCAAAGCTCTGTCAAATTTCATTGCAATAGGCAACAATGTGGCATTTTTAGTTAAATCATACAGTCCTAGTGAGAGGGCAAATCCAGGAATATAGCCTAAAGTTGATAGAATTAAAGCCTCTTGGAAAACAACAAATTCTAAATATCTGTCGCTATATCCCATAGCCTTTAAAGTTGCGTATTCTGATAAGTGGTCAATAACATCTGAATAAAGAATTTGATAAACAATAACTGTACCCACAATAAATCCCATCCCCACGCCCAAAGTAAAGATAAAACCAATTGATGTACTCGTTTGCCAGTACCTTTTCTCAAAGTCTACAAAACCTTGGTGGGTTAAAACCCTAACATCTTTAGGCAAACTAGCTCGTATTTGTTTTTGAATATTTTGAGCATCTGCATGAGGTTTAAGCTTAATAAGTCCAATCTCAATTTCTCCCAATTTACGGTCAGGAAATAAACGGAGAAAATTTAAATCGCTTATGATGATATTTCCATCAGCCCCAAAAGAAGGTCCTAGTGTAAACAGACCAATAACGTTGGTTCTTTTACCACCTACCTCAGTAACAATGGCTTTTCCCTGCTCAAATTCTTTAGCAACAGGACCATACTCTAGGCGAGAAGCTCTGTCAAACAAAATATTTTCATTAAGTTTAAGTTTATCTATATTCTGAGCGACTTCAGGAAATTTAAAAACTGAATCGCCTAGCTGAAAGCCGTAGACATATATTGCTCGAAAATTTCCATTATAAGGATTTCTCCAATCTCTAAAGCCAACATAGACAGGACTTATGGATGCAACCCCATCAAAACTTAAAACTTGATATAAACGACGCCAAGAAAAAGTGTTCATATAACCGAGAGACTTAGAACGAGCACTAATCAAAACTAAGTCTGCTTGCAAACTTTCATGCAGTCGTGTTGTACTATCATACAGAGATGCTTGGAACCCTAATTGCATAAACATGAGAATAACTGCAAAAGCAATCCCTGATAAAGCAATCACCAAACGAATTTTTTCTCGAGTAAGTTGCAGCCATGCTAAAGGTGTATTAGCCATCAGTCAAAACTCAACAGTCAAAACATTTGAAATTATGAATTAATTTACCCCCTATACCCCTCCCCTAAAGGGATTTAGTGAGTAAATAAAATTATTCATACGTCAAAAATAGGTCAAAAATTTACTGCGTATCAATAACTACATTAACTTGTAAGTTAGTAAAAGCTGAAACTTTTTGACTATCTGCTGGATCTAAACGGATTTTTACCTCAACAATTCTACTATTTACGTCCGCTGTTGGATCTGTAGTTAAAACATCTTGTGGATTCACCTGTAAACCAACTTCAGTTACTTTCCCGGATAAGTTTCGGGAAAATGCATTGCTAGTAATAGTAGCTTTTTGACCAATCCTGACTTTGCTCACATCTAATTCATAAACTTCTGCCACCACATTCATCTGATCTGTTTGTCCTAAAGCAACAATTCCGCGATCGCCAACCGCCTCTCCGGCTCTGGTATTAATTTTTAAAACTTGTCCGTTTACAGGTGCTCGGATATACGCTAGGTCTAAATCTGCTTGAGCCTTAGCAACATTGGCAAGCGTCCTATCAATTTCTGCTTGAGCCGCCTGTACATCTGTTGGACGAATTTCTGCTAGCTGGTTCAGGGTTGCTTGAGCCGCCTTGATCCGCCGTTGAGTCGTTGCTTCAATCCGGCTGCGATTAACTTTAGCTTCATTTAGTTGCTCTTGTGCAGTTTTCATCACAAGCTGCTTACTGTCGAACTGGGAAGCTGCAACTGCACCATTTTGAAACAACTTACGATAACGTTGATACTCGCTTTGAGCAGTATTTAACTCAGCCTGTAAACGTGCAATCGTTTTCTCTTGAGCCGTCAGTTGTCCTTGCAAATCAGCTTCCAAACTTTGTATTGTCGCTTTTTGAGCTTCAAGTTCTCCTGTTTTTGCTCCAGCCTTCACTTGAGCAAGATTAGCTCGAGCAACTTTGACCTGTTCTTGAGCTAGTTTTACAGACGCTTGTAAATTTTTATAGTTATCTAGAACAGCAATGACTTGCGCTTGTTTAACTTTATCACCCTCCTGCACTAAAAGTTTGGCAACTCGACTTCCTCCCAATCCGTTAAGTGTGGTAGGAGCAGATAAGCGAATGACTTCTCCTTCTGGTCTTAAATGTCCTAAAGCTGAAACGGCTTTATTTGTGGGAGTCTTTGTTGCAGGGTTTGATGAAGAGGCGTTTGAATTGCGTTGGAAGTGAAAGACATACAGTATGGTAGCTCCGCTAAAAGCCAAAGCTATCACAACTGCAGCAATGATCGTCAATAGTCCTGAAGGCTTTAACAATAGTTTCTTTTTTGAGAGAAATTCAGGCTTCATAGTTGAGGAAACCTTGCAGGTTGATACTTTTCCACTACTCTGAGTAAAACTTTTGCCGACAAGTCTCGTGATAAGTAGACCATTAACGTACATTCCCCATGCCATCGCTAATAGTCGCACAGATGTCAGGCTGGGTTAATTGTTTGAGTCTACATGATTAGGATTGCAATATGTCTATTTAGGGATAAAGTCAAACAAATATGCGATATAAGGCTGGTTTATGACATCCAGCAAAATTACCTGTTTAAAAATCCCATGCTATTTTAACTTGTCACAAATCAACTATTGTTCATCGAACTTTACACAATCTTCACATAAGTATATCTCTCTTTTACTTAATCAATTAAATCTGCTTATTAAAGCAACAGTAATAAAAAATATTTCTATTGATAGATGTTAATTTTATATGTTCTTTTTAGTTACATTCACTTGTAACTTCATATACTAAAAATTCTATCTTCCTCGAAAAAACTTTTTTTTTAGATATTAAAGTTACAGTATTTCAATCCTTTCTATGAATATATGTGCAAAACAATATTTTACTTTTATCAAGTTTTAAATCTACTTAATTAAAATCCCATATACCTCCTGTCAGGTAAGTTTCATTCTTCCATTCATCAACTGAAGCTAATCAAAGCCATAGGACTGCATATTCTTTCTAAAGGTAGATATGCATTCTTTCTACTGATTGATGTACAAATCTCAAATTTGTTATCCAGTAATTTTCATCTCTAAAAAATGAAATTCACAGAATCTTTACACAAACTTGAACTGGAAAAATCGTAAGTCTTTTCAACTGCGAACTCTAAATAAAATTTCCAAACAACTAGTAAAGGAACTTGCAATTTTTCATAAAAAGTGTAATTCTGCAGAGGAATGATTATTTAAGGTCAAAATTCCTTAAATATAGAAAAATATCAACGATAGACAAATGTCTATTGGTATCGGTTTTGCCAATCAATAGGTTTTGCCAATCAATAGGTTTTGCTGTGTAGCACAAACATAACAAGCAGAAATCAACTGCGTGAGTTTGTGAAAATAATTTTCTAAATTGTACGTCTTCAGTAGTACAGTAAAGCGCCCCATTGGCATAAATTGACCAGGAAATATCAATAATATGACTACTTGTTTCAGTGACTTGACCGAAACGAAGCGTGAAGTTTCGACTTTAGTAGACCTGCTGAGGCTTAGATCACAAAATCAGTCAGACTTGACAGCTTATACCTTTTTGCAGGATGGGGAAACACCAAGCGTCTTCCTGACTTATCAAGAATTAGACCGACAGGCTCGGGCGATCGCCGCTGCGCTTCAAAGTATAAACGCTGCTGGTTCCCGTGCCTTGCTACTTTACCCAGCAGGTTTGGACTTTATAGCCGCGTTCTTTGGCTGTCTATATGCCTCTGTTGTGGCTGTCCCTGCTTCTTATCCACCTCGACCTAATCAGAATATGTCTAGGTTGGAGGCAATTGTGTCAGATGCTCAAGCAACGGTAGCGCTCACCACAACATCTCTGTTGGACAACATTGAGAGCCGTTTGCGGAAAATCCAAGATTTACCAAGCTGCAGTGGTTAGCGACGGATGATATTGTCGGCAACCGGCACAAGCATGGCAGGAACCAGACTTGCAAGCAAGCGATCTAGCTTTTCTCCAATACACATCAGGCTCTACAGGAACACCAAAAGGTGTGATGGTAAGCCACGGCGACCTGCTGCACAATTCCGCATTGATTCAGAAAAGTTTCGCTGATACACCCAACAGTCTAGGTGTCAGCTGGTTGCCCCATATCACGATATGGGATTGATTGGGGGAGTACTACAACCACTATATGTTGGTGCTCCGACGATTTTGATGCCAGCAGTAGCGTTTTTGCAAAAGCCTTTGCGCTGGCTTAAAGCTATTTCTAGCTTCCAAGCGACTACCAGTGGCGGACCTAATTTTGCTTATGATCTTTGTATTCGTAAGATTACGCCTGAACAACGGGCAAATCTTGACCTGAGTAGTTGGGAAGTCGCTTTCACTGGAGCTGAGCCTATCCGTGCAGAAACACTCGAGCAGTTTGCTCGCACTTTCGCTGATTGTGGCTTCCGCAAAGAGGCTTTTCACCCCTGCTATGGAATGGCTGAAACAACTCTGATTGTTTCTGGGAGTATGAAATCAACTCCACCAATTCTTCGCTACATTCATGGGGAAGCACTTGAGCAAAACCGAGTGGTAGCATCTATCGGTGAGCAAGAAGGGACAACACGGGCAATTGTAGGCTGTGGTAAGCCCTTAGAAGAGAGAATCGTGATTGTTGACCCAGAATCCTTAACTCCGCGTCCAGATCACCAAGTAGGAGAGATTTGGGTTCATGGTCCAAGTGTTGCTGGTGGCTATTGGAATCGACCTGAACTGACACAACAGACTTTCCATGCCTATCTGGCAAACACAACAGAGGGACCATTCCTGCGTACGGGAGACTTAGGATTTTTGCAAGATGGCGAGTTGTTCGTTACGGGCAGTCTCAAAGATGTGATCATCATTCGGGGACAAAACCATTATCCGCAGGATATTGAACTGACGGTAGAAAAAAGCCATCCAGCATTGCGACCTGGTTGTGGTGCAGCCTTCACAGTGGAGGTCAAAGGCGAAGAACGACTGGTCATTGTTCAAGAAGTAGAGCGCACTTACTTGCGAAAGCTGAATCTGAATGAAGTCGTTGGGAATATTTCTCAGGCTGTTGCGGCGGAACACAGTCTACAGGTTTATGCCGCAGTCTTGGTTAAGACTGGTAGTATTCCTAAAACATCAAGTGGTAAGATTCAACGCTATGCTTGTCGGTCTGGGTTTTTAAGTGGAAGCTTGAATGTCGTGGAGGATTGGAGTGAAAATCCACAGAACAAAGCTAAGTTCTTGCATCTGCAAGCTGAAGTCGAATCCGTGTTACAGAAACTCACAGCTGGCAAACAGCTATAAATTCAAATCTTGTTCTTCACTATGAACTAAAGTTCCGAACCAAAGCTTAAGCGTATCGAAACGGTGTTTGACGCTTGCGTAATCAGTTAATTGCAGGCTTTAGCTATAAGCCAGGAAATCAATTTCCTGGCTTTTGATGAGGCTAGTACCGCAAGGCGGAAGTCAAAAGTCACGCATTCAAAAGTCAAAAGGCTGATGCTGTGGGCTTTTCGCTGATGAGTGAATGGTGAACCAGCGCTGCAGGAGGGTTTCCCTCTGTAGGCGACTGGTGTTCGCGTAGCGTGTCCGAAGGACTCACCCGAAGGGTAGCTTTATTTCCGCCGTCGTGTACTAGTGCAAGATTTGATCTGAGCTTTAGCTCAAAAGTTCAAACCGAATTTTCCTATGTTTTTCATCAATTTTTCAGCAGATAAGGGTGCCAATAGGAAGGAAAACCATGAAAAAAATTTTAGTGATTGAAGCTCAAGCAGAGACTCGAAACCTTTTTCGAGAGGGTCTTGAAGCAAAAGGTTTTTACACTATCGGTGCTGAAAACGGTCGAGTTGGTGTCCATCTGGCACGAGAACTGTTACCAGATTTAATTATTTGCGGCGTGATGTTGCCGGAACTTGATGGCTATGGCGTCCTGGCTACGCTGCGTAAGGACCCTGTCACAGCGATTATCCCTTTCATTTTTGTCACTGCCAACGCGACTCAAACTGACCTGCGCAAAGGGATGGAACTAGGGGCGCATGACTATCTCACACAACCCTTTACTTTAGAGGACTTACTGAGGGCGATCGCCAGCCAATTAGAAAAACATACCATTCTCCGGCAGTGGTATGCTGCACAGCAACAGCCAGTTCTAAAAACACCATCCACTGACGCTGCAACTATAACCGCTGCCCCTCAGTCTAGCTTTGCATTAGATCGGCACTTGAGTGAAGCCTTCCGTTTTATAGAGGATAATTATCACCGATCCATTAGTCTGAGCGACGTAGCTCAGGCAGTTGGTTACTCCCCAGCTTACTTAACTGACTTAATGCGACGCCAGACGGGGCAACCCGTACAACGCTGGATTATTGAGCGCCGGATGGCAGCAGCACGGTCTTTGCTGTTGGAGACTGACCAAATGATGGAGCAGATTGCTGCTCAGGTGGGGTATAACAATCTTGTTCATTTCTTCCGGCAGTTTCGCCAAATTCATGGCACAACTCCCCAAGCTTGGAGAAGTATGCATCGCTCCCAGGTCAGCGCAAAAAAAATCGAAAGAAGTGTTAGTCCTATCAAAAATTAGTTTATTGAAAACAGCCCTTTAATTCTTTATTATTTCTTAAGAGGTTGTTTTGTGTTTATCTTTTTGACCTTGCCAAAACAAGAACAACAAAGGAGATACAAGTAAAGCAATCTATTTTGCTCTGTGACACGGTGGCATATGTCTTAGTGAGGAAAGATCCTTGTGTCGAAGAGTTTTTATGAGAAAAATAATTTTCATATGATGTCCAAAAAAAATAACAGCTTTAAAAGCAGAATAAAGAACTATTTTTTTGATTGACTTCAAAAAGTCTCCTTATCTAGACGCGAACCCATGCTTGCTTCTATGACTAGCAAGTACCTATATTTTTTTAAAAAAGTATTTTGAGACAAGTAAATAAAACTAAAAAAAATAGTTTAGTCATGATTTTTTTTAAGAAAAATAGGTTAATATAATTAACCAAAGCAAGTAAGCTTTAGAAAACTAATACAGATGAGTTTTTTTGTTGTCAATCCTAGCTTACTCCAAAGCAAGTTTATAACAATTTTTCTTGATGAAATAAGCAG